>NZ_JANLGL010000062.1:0-30687 GCF_024655625.1 Pseudomonas sp. 18.1.10 | reverse complement strand
ACAGCGAAAGCGGTGTGTCAGTGAACACATCCGAAACTGACCCGCCGCATTCGCGAGCAAGCCCGCTCCCACACAAGCCAGCTCCCACAAAAAACCCAGTTCCAGCAGGGGGAGTTCAGGGTGTGGCTTGGAGAGTCAGTACCTCAAACCCCTGCGCCGTCACCGCCACCGTATGTTCCCACTGCGCCGACAAACTGTTGTCCTTGGTCACCACCGTCCAGCCATCCTTGAGGCTGCGCGTCTTGGCGCCGCCCTGGTTAAGCATCGGTTCGACGGTAAACACCATGCCTTCGCGCAGTTCCAGCCCGGTGCCTGGGCGGCCGAAGTGCAGGACCTGCGGTTCTTCATGCATCTGCCGGCCAATGCCATGGCCGCAGTACTCGCGCACCACGCTGTAGCCGTTGACGTGCGCATGGCTCTGGATGGCATGGCCGATGTCGCCCAGGCGCGCGCCGGGCTTGACCTGGCGGATGCCGGCCCACATCGCTTCGAAGGTCTGCTCCACCAGGCGCCGGGCCTTGGGCGCGACGTTGCCAATCATGTACATCTTGCTGGAGTCGGCGATGTAGCCGCCTTTTTCCAGGGTGATGTCGATGTTGATGATGTCGCCGTCCTGCAACACGTCCTTGGCGCTGGGCATGCCGTGGCACACCACCTCGTTGATCGAGGTGTTGATGGAGAAGGGGTAGTCGTATTGGCCAAGGCTGGCCGGGCGGGCCTGCAGGTCGTTGCGGATAAACGCTTCGACGGCGCTGTCCAGCGCCAGGGTGGAGCGGCCGGCGGCGACAAAGCCGTCGAGCATGTCGAACACCTGGGCCAGCAGGCGCCCGGATTCGCGCATCACGGCCAGTTGGGCAGCGGTCTTTATCATCAGCGGCGCCCCCGGATCAGGTCGGGTTTGTCCAGCAACAGTTTGTTTATCAGGTCGTTGTAGGCCAGGTTGGGGTTGAGTTCGGCGAGCAGGCCGATCTTGATCCAGAACTCGGCCTGGGCGTTGATGGAACGGTCCATCGCGGCGCTGGCCAGGCGCAGTTGTTCGTGCAGTTGGTCGGTGATCTTGACGATGCCCATGGGGTTCACTGTGCTGGGTTGATATACAAAGCGTATATGTTTCGTATATCGCAAGTAAACCTTTTGTTGACTCATCCTGCCGTGGGCGGTTAATTTCAGGGCATGACTTATCCAACGTTGCGCAGCCAGCCCAGCATGATTATTACCGCCATTCCTCATTTGGCGGGATAGCGCACGGCTGTACCCAAACCCGCCCTAGAGGCGGGTTTTGTTTTTCCGTCTCCAGGGCCCTTTGCACCACGCCAGGAGACACCCATGAGCACCTGCACCGCGCCCCACACCGCTGACACTGGGCTGCTTGAGCATTACGTGAAAAAGATCCTCGCCGCCCCGGTGTACGACCTGGCGGTGCGCACGCCCTTGCAAGCGGCGCCGGCGTTGTCGGCCTTGCTGGGCAATAACGTGCTGCTCAAGCGCGAAGACCTGCAACCGACGTTTTCCTTCAAGATCCGCGGCGCCTACAACAAGCTGGTGCAACTCACTGACGCGCAGAAGGCCCGGGGCGTGGTGACGGCCTCGGCGGGCAACCATGCGCAAGGCGTGGCGCTGGCCGCCCTGGAGTTGGGGATCAAGGCGCGCATTGTCATGCCCGCCACCACCCCGGAACTCAAGGTGCTGGGCGTGCGCTCGCGGGGTGCCGAAGCGGTGCTGCACGGGGCGAGTTTTCCGTTTGCCCTGGCCCATGCGTTGCAACTGGCCGAGGCCTCGGGTTGCACCTTTGTTTCGCCCTTCGATGACCCGGAGGTGATCGCCGGCCAGGGCACCGTGGCCATGGAAATCCTGCGCCAGCAACAAGGCCCGCTGCATGCGATCTTCGTACCGGTGGGCGGCGGCGGGCTGATCGCTGGGATTGCCGCGTACGTCAAATACCTGCGCCCCGAGGTGCGCATCGTCGGCGTCGAGCCCGAAGGCTCCAGCTGCCTGCTGGCGGCCCTGCGTGCCGGCGAGCGGGTGGTGTTGCCCAGTGTCGATGGGTTTGCCGATGGCACGGCGGTGGCGCAGGTCGGCGCGTTTGGGTTTGAAATCTGCCGCGACTGGGTGGACGAAGTCATCACCGTCAGCAACGACGAACTGTGCAGCGCGATCAAGCTGATCTACGACGACACCCGTTCCATCACCGAGCCTTCCGGGGCACTGGCGGTGGCCGGCATTCGCAAGTACGTCGCGCGCAGTGGCGTGTGTGGGCAGACGCTGGTGGCGATCAATTCCGGGGCGAATATCAACTTCGATAGTTTGCGACATGTTGCCGAAAGAGTGGCGGCGCAGGCTGGCGGTTAACTTGAACGGGCAAGTTAATCGTTTAATCGCAGCGGTTCGCCGATTATCCAAAGGGTGGTGTTTTAGATATATAACGCCGCACGCGGCTTATGAGGAAAGGTTACAACGGCAACGGATTTTGCCGGGTAGGCTGGTGATTGCAAGCGTCTTCCAAGGTTGGCAAGGCGTGGCGGGCCAGTGCCTGCCGGATCCATAACAATCGATTGGCAGTCTCAGGAAAGGAGAGGTTGACCATGCTTTCGGAACTGGAACTACGCAGCATTATTGAAACAAGTTTCCTGCCCAAACGGTGCGAGTGCACCAAAGCCGAAGACGCTTCGCTGACGATCAAGGTCTTTGACGACCGCGACCGTGACCGGGTGGATTTGGAAGTCAAAGGCATCAACGCGGACAAGCTCGACAGCAGCCGCGCCATTTGCAACCTGATAACCGGACTGCGCGAGCACCTCAAGCACACCCAGGCACCCACCCTGCATAGAGCGGGCGGGCGCGCCTATTAATCAGGCAGCCGTTTGAGGGGTTGGCACCGAAGCTCTATGGGCCTGGATAAACGCCAGGCCCAGCACGGTTTCCGTGGCCACCGCCAGCAGGATGCCCGGGCCGGCGTTGCCACTGAGCCACTCATTCACACCCAGCGCGGCCAAGACAAAACACCCGGTGATAAACCCGCTGGTGATGGCGCGGCGTGTGGCGGAGGGCGGCGCATGGCGGGCGCGGTAGAACATGATGCCGAGGGCCAGGAACAGCGCGGCGTTACGCCGGGCTACCAAGCCTGTGGCGCTTGAATATTCCACACTCCACAGCCACAACAGCCAGTCGGGGCGCAGGCCCCACGTCAGCGCGAGGGCGAAGCAGAGCAGGGCGGAAAACAGGGCGAGCGTATGAAAGCGCAACGGCATGACGAGTCCTTTCGGCCGGGAGATCAGCGCGCAAGGATAGCCGGTCGTAGGCAATTACGCCGCCCTTTGTCAGCACAGCCTTCAATTCTGCGACATGCAGGCGTCAGATAGCTTTTTGTAGCTCACGTACTGCTCGACGCCGGCCTTGTCGAGGAACTTGATATCGGCCTTGATGACTTTGCATTCAGCGGTCTGCGGTTCGTTCATCGAGATGACCTTCTGCACATCCATGGGCATGCCATAGCGGTAGGGCACCGGTTTCGAATCGGCTTGCGCAACGCCCGAGACGGCGGCCAGCGCCAAGGTGAGGCTGACCAGCAGGGTTTTGGTGTTCATGAGGATTCTCCAACAGGGATTCGCTGGCCCATCGTGGTGATGGGCGGACGCGTTCACTGTTGTCTCCCGAGATTAACCATTGATTAATTTCGGGGCTTCCTGACAGAACCTTCATGTTCAAAAGCGATTACCTACATGATCGCCGAATTTGTCCTACATCTTCACGCAGATTTAACCCAGTTGGTCGCGGTAAGGCAGGTCGGGTCCGGTCTTGCCGCAGGTCAGGGCCGCTGCGCGAATGGCGAACCCGAGCAGGCTGTCGATCTGCTCGCGGGACAACTGTTGCAAGCCTTCTACCGAATCCAGCGCGTGCTCGGTCAGCCAGGCAATCAACGCGGCCTGGAAGGTATCCCCGGCGCCGACCGTATCGGCCATCACCACCTTGACCGCCGGTTGTGACCAGTGCCCATGTTGGCGGCTGAATACGCTGGCGCCGTCGCCACCGCGGGTGAGAAACACCAACTGGCAACGGTGTTGCAGCCAACCTTGCAAGACGCTTTCCGGCGACTGTTCGGGGTAGAGCAGGTGCAGGTCTTCGTCGCTGACCTTAATCATGTCGGCATGCTGGACCAGTTCGGCGATGCGCGCGCGCCACAGGTGGATATCCGGTTGCGGGTTGAGGCGTACATTGGGATCGAGGCTGATAAGGCGCTTGCCGCTTTCACGCTTGACCAGGTGCAGCAGGGTGTCGCCCACCGGCTGCACCACCAGGGAGAACGAGCCGATATGCAGGCCGCGGATGTCATCGCCGAGTTGCGGCAGATGGCTGATCTGCAGCAGGCGATCAGCGCACCCTTCGCCGCGAAAGTTGTACTGCGGCGAACCATCGCTGCCCACCGCGACCATCGACAGGGTGGTCGGCGCGGCGAATTCCACCAGGAACTGTTCGCTGACGCCTTCGTCCCTCAGCACCTGCCACAAGCGCCGGCCGAGGAAATCGGTGGATAGGCCGCCAAACAACCCCGCCGCGACGCCTAGGCGACGCAACCCCACGGCCACGTTGAATGGCGAGCCACCGGCAATCGCCTTGTAGTTGACCTTGGAAGCCTGCCCGCTGGCATCCTCCTCGCTGAAAAAATCAAACAGCGCTTCACCACACACCAGATACATAGTCGTTCGCTCTTAAAGGGTGGCCACGTGCTGTTGATAGCGCTCGTAGGCCTGTTGATAGGCGCTGACACTGGCCGCCACCGGCAGGGTGCGGCTGGTCGGGTCAAGGCTTACGCAGCGCTCGCACAAGCTGGCCAGGGAGGTGCCGGACTGACACCAGGCTGCCTGGATCGCCGCGCCCAGGGCGGCGGCTTCCGGTTGTTCGGTACAGATCACTTCGGTGTTCATGATGTCGGCGACCATCCGCCGCCACAGCGGGCTTTTCGAGCCGCCGCCGATCAAGCGGATGCTCTGGCTTTGCAGGCCGGTCTGGCGCAGCAGGTCAAGGCCATAACGCAGGCCGAAGGTGGTGCCCTCGACTACGGCGCGGCAGAGGTTGGCGCGGGTCAGGTTGGTCATGGTCAGGCCGTGCAGGCTGCCGCTGGCGTGGGGCAGGGCGGGCACGCGCTCGCCGTTGAGGAACGGCAGCATGCTCACGCCTTCGGCACCTATCGGGGCCTCGGCGACCAGGGCGTTGAACGCGGCGAGGTCCAGTTCGAACAGCTCGCGGATCACCCCGGTGGCGTTGGTCAGGTTCATGGTGCAGATCAACGGCAGCCAACCGCCGCTGGACGAGCAGAACGTCGCCACCGACGCCTGGGGGCTGACATTGGGTTGATCGGCAAACGCGTAGACGGTGCCCGATGAGCCGAGGCTCATGGTGATGACGCCGGGGGCAATATTGCCGGTGCCGATGGCGCCCATCATATTGTCGCCGCCGCCGCTGGACACGATGGCGTTGGGGTTGATGCCCAGGCGTTCGGCGATGGTTGGCAGGATCGTGCCAACGGCTTGGTCGGCCTCGATCAGTTGTGGCAATGCCGCTGCCAGGCGCCCGCTGGGATCGATGTGCTTGAGCAGGTCCACATCCCATGTGCGGCTGCGCACGTTGAAGTAGCCGGTGCCCGATGCATCGCCGTATTCCGCGACGGCACGCCCGGTGAGCCAGTAGTTGAGGTAGTCGTGGGGCAGCAGGACATGGGCGATTTGCGCGAACACGTCTGGGTGTTGCTCGCGGGTCCATAGCAGCTTGGATACGGTGTAGCCCGGTGCAATCGCCACGCCCAGGCGTTCCAGCGAGCCGCTTTCGCCACCCAGGTGTTGCAGCAGGCGTTCGTTTTCAGCGGTGGTTTCGGTGTCGCACCACAGCTTGGCCGGGCGCAGGACCTGGCCGTGCTCATCGAGCAGCACCAGGCCGTGCTGTTGCCCGGAGACACCGATGCCGAGGATGTCCTGGCCATCCACGCCGGCCTGTTGCAAGGCGCGGTGGGTGGCGGCGGTGAAGGCGTCGAGCCATTCCTGGGTGTCTTGTTCACGGCGGCCATTGGCACCGCTCAGCAATGTGTGGGCGGCGGCACCCTGGCCCAGTACCTTGCCGCTGGCGGCGTCGAGGACGATGGCCTTGGTGCCCTGGGTGCCGCAATCGATGCCGAGGAACAGGTTTTGCTGGGTCATGGTGGGGTGCTCAGCATTATTATTGGAGTGGTAATCGGATCAAAATGTGGGAGCGGGCTTGCTCGCGAATGCAGTGCATCAGTCACAGATGTATCAACTGAAAGACCGCATTCGCGAGCAAGCCCGCTCCCACAGTTTTAAGTCGGTTTCTTCAGGAGGTTTTGCAGGGTTGTGGTGACGCCATGGTCGCGCAAGCTCACAAAACACTTCTCGAACGCTGCCACAAACCCAGGCGAATTGGGAATAGCCGTGCCAAAAATCTCTTCAACGCCCAACAGCCGCTGGCCAATCAACCCATCATCACTGACCAGGTCCTGGCAAAACGCCGCACGCGGGTCCGGGATCGTGTAGCGCACGCCATTCTCATCCACACCCTTCAGATACAACGCCCACGCCGCCACCACCAGCGCCGCGCGCTCAGTCTCGCGGCCATCGGCGATCAAGCGGTTGATGGTCGGCACGGTGAATTTGGGAAACTTCGACGAACCATCGGAACACACGCGCTCCAGCTGGTCGGCAATCGCCTGGTTGGAGAAGCGATCCACCAGGGTCTGCTTGTACTGCGCCAGGTCGATGCCGGGCACCGGCGCCAGGTGGGGCGTGACGTCCAGGTCCATGTAGGCGCGCATATAGGCGACGAACAGCGGGTCGTTCATGGTCTCGTGGACAAACCGATAGCCCTTGAGAAAGCCCAGGTAGGTGAGGGCCAGGTGGCTGCCGTTGAGCAAGCCGATCTTCATCTCTTCGTAGGGCGTGACGTCAGCGGTGAACTGCACGCCGACCTGTTCCCAGGCCGGGCGGCCGTTGACGAATTTGTCTTCCAGTACCCACTGCACGAAGGGTTCGCACACCACCGGCCAGGCATCGTCGATGCCGTGCTCGTCATGCAATTGCAGGCGGTGGGCGGTGCTGGTCATCGGCGTGATGCGATCGACCATGGCATTCGGAAAGCTCACATGCGCGGCGATCCAGTCATGCAGGTCGGCATTGTGCAGGGCGGCGAACGCCAGCAGCGCCTTGCGCGTGACGGCGCCGTTGTGCGGCAGGTTATCGCAGGACATTACGGTAAACGCCGGGGTGCCGGCGGCGCGGCGTTGAGTCAGCGCGGCGCAGAGAAAACCGAACACGGTTTTCGGCGCCTTGGGGTGCGCGAGGTCATGCTGGATCTGCGGCAGGTGCGCCATGAACTCGCCGTTGCTGTCGTCGATGCAGTAGCCGCCCTCGGTGATGGTCAGCGAGACGATGCGGATAGCCGGGTTGGCGAGTTTGTCGATCAAGGCCTGGGCGCTGTCTTCGGCCAGCAGCATGTCGCTGATCGCACCGATCACGCGCACTTCGGTGTCGTCGGTGTCGCCCAGTTCGTACAGGGTGAACAGATAGTCCTGGCCGGCCAGGTCGTCGCGGGCCTTGCGGTCCTCGCTGCGCAGGCCGACGCCGCAGATGCTCCAGTCCAGGCCAATGCCGGTGTTCATCAGCGCATCGGTGTAATAGGCCTGATGGGCGCGGTGGAAACCGCCGACGCCGATATGGGCGATGCCCTGCGCGGTAGGCGTATAAGTCGGCAGCTGTACTTCTGGCGCCAGGCGCGTGAGGTTCTGTTTATTCAGTTTCATCACAACTCTCGCAAAATCAGGCGGCAGCGCGCAGTGGGCGGGCCACGGCGACGCCGTCGGTGTCGAACAGATGGCAGTGCGCCGGGTCGAGGTGCAGGTGCAGGGTTTCGCCGTATTGGCTGGCCATGTCGCCACGGATACGCATGGTCAGCGGCTCGCCGTTGGCGGTGATGACGTGGCAGAAGGTGTCACTGCCCAGGCGCTCGCCGACGTCGGCGGTGACGGTCAGGGTGGTCTGGCCTGCAGTGGCGATTTCCAGGTGTTCCGGGCGGATGCCCAGGGTCACGGCGCTGCCCACGCTCAACGTCGCGCCGCTCAACGGCAGGCTGACGGCGGTGCCAGCGTCCAGTTGCACGTCGCAGCCTTGGCTGTCGACGCGGGTGATCTTGCCCTTGAGGAAGCCCATTTTCGGCGTGCCGAGAAACCCCGCCACAAACAGATTGGCCGGCTGGTGGTACAGCTCCAGCGGCGAGCCAACCTGCTCGATGCGCCCGCTGTTGAGCACCACCACCTTGTCGGCCAGGGTCATGGCTTCGACCTGATCGTGGGTCACGTAGATCATCGTCGCTTGCAGTTCTTTATGCAGGCGCGCCAGCTCCAGACGCATCTGCACGCGCAGCGCGGCGTCGAGGTTGGACAGCGGTTCGTCGAACAGGAAGATCTTCGGGTTGCGCACAATCGCCCGGCCAATGGCCACGCGCTGGCGCTGGCCGCCCGACAGTTGCTTGGGCTTGCGCTCCAGCAACGGGCCCAGTTCGAGGATGCGCGCGGCTTCGCTGACCTTGCTCTCCACCAGCTTCTTGTCGACGCCGGCCAGGTCCAGGGCAAACGACATGTTCTTGCGCACGCTCATGTGCGGGTACAAGGCGTAGGTCTGGAACACCATCGCCAGGTCGCGCTTGGCCGGGGTCACTTCGGTGATGTCGCGGCCATCCAGCTCGATGGTGCCGTCGCTGACTTCTTCCAGGCCGGCGATCAGGCGCAGCAGGGTGGATTTGCCGCAGCCCGACGGGCCGACGAAGACCACGAATTCCTTGTCGTTCACCTCAAGGTCGATGCCCTTGATGATGGAGAAGCCTTCGAAGCCTTTTTGCAGATTCTTGATTTTCAGGTTGGCCATGATGGGCCTCCGCTTGGAATTATTATTTAACAGCGCCGAAGGACAAACCGCGCACCAGCTGTTTCTGGCTGACCCAGCCAAAGATCAGGATCGGCGCACAGGCGAGGGTCGACACGGCGGACAATTTGGCCCAGAACAAGCCTTCGGGGCTGGAGTAGGAGGCGATCAGCGCGGTCAGCGGCGCGGCATTCGACGAGGTCAGGTTCAGCGACCAGAACGCCTCGTTCCAGCACAGGATCAACGACAACAGCACCGTGGACGCCAGGCCACCCTTGGCAATCGGCAGCAGCACGCGGACCATTTCCTGCCACAGGGTGGCGCCATCCAGGCGGGCGGCTTCAAGGATGTCCTTGGGAATGTCCTTGAAGTAGGTGTAAACCATCCACACCACAATCGGCAGGTTGATCAGGGTGTAGATGATGATCAGCGCGATGCGCGTATCCAGCAGGCCAAAGCTCTTGGCCAGCAGGTAGATCGGCATCAATACGCCCACCGGTGGCAGCATCTTGGTCGACAGCATCCACAGCAGCGTGCCCTTGGTACGCTGGGTTTCGTAGAAGGCCATGGAGTAGGCCGCTGGCACCGAGATCAGCAGGCACAAGGCCGTGGCGCTGAAGGAAATCACCACCGAGTTCCAGGCGTAGGCGAAGTAATTGCTGCGCTCGTTGATGTGCAGGTAGTTCTCCAGCGTCGGCGTGAAGATGAACTGCGGCGGCGTGGCGAACGCGTCGATTTCGGTCTTGAAGCTGGTCAGCACCATCCAGAAGATCGGGAAGAAGATCAGGATCGCGATGGCCCAGGCCAACGTGCCGAGCAACAGGCTTTGCAGGCGGCGGGATTGTTGAAGCGTCATGGCGCGGCCCTCAAGGCTTGTCAGTCAGGTTTTTGCCGATCATCCGCACCAGGATGATCGCCGCGATATTGGCAATGACCACGGCAATCAAGCCGCCGGCCGAGGCCATGCCCACGTCGAACTGCACCAGCGCCTGGTTGTAGATCAGGTAGGCGAGGTTGGTGGACGCGTAGCCGGGGCCACCGTTGGTGGTGGTGAAGATTTCGGCGAACACCGAGAGCAGGAAGATCGTCTCGATCATCACCACCACGGCAATCGGCCGGGCCAGGTGCGGCAGGGTCAGGTGCCAGAAGATCGCGATGGCGCCGGCACCGTCCAGGCGCGCGGCTTCCTTTTGTTCCTGGTCGAGGGACTGCATGGCGGTCATCAGCAGCAGGATGGCGAAGGGCAGCCATTGCCACGAGACAATGATGATGATCGACAGCAACGGGTAATGGGCGAGCCAGTCCACCGGTTCGGCGCCGAAGAACTTCCACACGGCGGCGAGAATCCCCGACACCGGGTGGAAAATCAGGTTCTTCCAGATCAGCGCACCGACGGTGGGCATGATGAAGAACGGCGAGATCAACAACACCCGCACCAGGCCGCGCCCGAAGAACTCACTGGCTTCGAGCAGGGCGCTGATCAACACGCCCAGCACCACGCTGATCAGCAATACGCTGCCCACCAGCAACAGGGTGTTGGTGGCGCCGGGCAGGAAGCCCGAATCGGTGATGAAGTAGGTGAAGTTTTCCAGCCCGACGAATTGGTTTTCACCGGGGTAGAGCAGGTTGTAGCGGATCAGCGAGAAGTACAGGGTCATGCCCAGCGGCACGATCATCCACAGCAGCAGCAGGGCGACCGAGGGGCTGACAAGGAACCAGCCGGGGTTGGCCAGGCGGTTTTTGGGGGGTGTATTCATGGTATTCAAGGCCAGTACAGAGCAAGAATCGGAGTGCGATCAAATGTGGGAGGCTTACCTTACTTGGGATACCCGGCCCGCTTCATTTCCCGCTCGGTAGTGGTCTGCGCGGCGGTCAGTGCTGCATCCACCGTCTGCTGACCGGTCAACGCCCCCGAGAAGAACTTGCCGACCTGGGTGCCAATCGCCTGGAACTCGGGAATGGTCACCAACTGGATACCGATATACGGCACCGGCTTGAGCGTCGGCTTGGTCGGGTCTGCGACTTTCAGCGATTCCAGGGTCACCTTGGCAAACGGCGCCGCCTTCATGTACTCGTCGCTGTAGGTCGAGGTCCGGGTGCCCGGTGGGACGTTGGCCACGCCGTCGGTCTTGGCCACCAATGCGCCGTATTCCTTGGATGTCGCCCAGCTGGCGAACACTTTGGCGGCGTCCTTGGCCTTGGAACTGGTGGGGATCGCCAGGCTCCAGGAGTACAGCCACGAGGTGCCCTTGTCGGTCTTCTCGTGTGGGGCAAAGGTGAAGCCGACGTGGTCCGCCACCTTGCTTTGGGTTTTGTCGGTGACGAACGAGCCGGCCACGCTGGCATCGACCCAGATCGCGCACTTGCCGCTGTTGAACAGCGCGAGGTTTTCGTTGAAACCGTTGCTGGACGCACCCGGCGGGCCGGATTTCTTCATGTTGTCGACGTAGAAGTTCAGCGCGTCCTTCCACTCTGGCCCGTTGAATTCCGGCTGCCATTTCTCATCGAACCAGCGTGCACCGTAGCCGTTGGCCAGGGTGGTAATCAGCGCCATGTTCTCGCCCCAACCGGCTTTGCCGCGCAGGCACAGGCCGTATTGTTCTTTGGTTTTGTCGGTGAGTTTGCTGGCGAATTCGCCGATCTGCGTCCAGGTTGGATGCTCAGGCATGGTCAGCCCGGCGTCCTTGAACAGGTCGGTGCGGTAATAGGTGATCGAGCTTTCGGCGTAGAACGGCAGGGCGTACAGCGAGCCCTTGACGGACAAGCCGTCACGCACCGAAGGGAATACATCATCGAGGTCGTAGGACGCCGGCAGATCCTTCATCGGTTCCAGCCAACCCTTGGCACCCCACAGTGCGGCTTCGTACATGCCGATGGTCAACACGTCGAACTGCCCGCCCTGGGTGGCGATGTCGGTGGTCAGGCGCTGGCGCAGGACGTTTTCTTCCAGCACCACCCAGTTCAGCTTGATCTCCGGGTGCTCGGCCTCGAACGTTTTCGAGAGCTTTTGCATGCGGATCATGTCGCTGTTGTTGACGGTGGCAATGGTCAGGGTTTGCGCGCCAAGGCTGACGGCGCTGATAGTCAAGCAGGTAGAGGCAAGCAGAACTTTTGCTGTGAACTTCATCGCGCACTCCGTTTCCGCGCCCAGAGGGCTACAGAAGGACAGTTATTGTTGTTGTGTCTTCCTACAGGGAGTCAGGAAGAGTGTGCGGTTGATTACAGCCTTGAAATGGCGGTGTGACAAATCCTTGGGAGCACTGGGACTGATACTTTTTTGCACTCGACTCAAAGGCTTTTGCGGTAGATGCGTGCTCGTGCACGGAGGGGCGCAGGCGCTGCGCCCTGGTCCGTGGGGTATGCTGAAGTTGTCAACTCCCAATGGGTTGGGACAACTTTCTAACGTCCTCTATCGCCCATTTCCGGTCGATGAGCGTGTTCTGATTGAAGGCCGACACCCCATACAACGGTTTTGAGGGGGTTCCAAAATGGACCTGACTTGTACCAATTGGGCCGTTCTTCAGGAGCTTGTTCACCCCAGCCTTCATCGCCTTTTCAGAGTCGAACTTGGCAAGGCCATAGCTCGGTTCGTAAAAGTACCAGAGCTTTTTGCTTGTATTGGTGGGGTCTACCCTCACGCCCGCGACCATTGCGTGTTCATCCGAGCTGATGAGCCATGTGGTCGTACTCGTCGCCTTGCTCATCTTCTTGATGATGCCGTCAACGGGGACGAGAGCCCCTGAAACACCATGCAGTTGTTCTTGGTACATCATCGTATTCTCGAGTTTCGTGATGCTCTCGAGAAACGCGGCATTCGCGGGGAGGTTCGGTCTTGCAGCGGCAATGGCCAGATTATCGATCAATGTATTTTCCGTGCCATCCATTATTGCCATAGCCATTGCGGTGGAAAGCCCAGCACACTCGCCAGGGGAGAAGATGTGCGCCAGGGCAAGATAAAGCGTCTGGGGCATAGGGCGAACCGTACCTCCAGCCGATTTCATTTCTTTCATGAAGCCCTCGGAAACTCTCTGAACGGTGTCCATTTTTATTCTCTCTCTTTGCCGCATCAAACTGCCTATCTGCTCAGCAGTGAAGTCGGAATCGGCAATGAGTTTCGCGATTGTTTTAGGCCCCATGTTTGGGGTGTAACCGGCTATGTTGTCGAGATTTAACGTGTCGTAGCCTTTTTGATAACCTGGCTTTTTACGTGCTTCGATAACTTTATTTTCAAATCTTCCAATCAGCTCTTTTTGGGCCTGTCTCTCCTCGGGCGATGAGCCAAATAGAGGGTTCAGAGGGCTGTTGGTGGAACCTTCCGGCACAAAACCATTAAGCGCAGGGCCCTCGGCTTCTAGCGTCTTGGGGTTATAGGCGTGCCATTCATCATCTTGAAAAATAGCGCTGATCTTGGTTTTTCCCCCTGCGCTGGAGTTGGCGACGGAACCGTCAGCCACATTTTCCGGCGTCGTAACGTCGACAGCTGTGCCCTGCAGGCGGCTGGTTGCATTGACTGACTCAGAAGTGGTGGCGGTGGTCATGTCCCTGAGCGCAATGCTTTCGGCCTCCTTAGCCCCAAACTTCTCTATAAACCCCGCACCGACCTTGGCTGTCGCCCAGGACGCCGCAGATTTTGCCAGGCCCCACAACTTGCCGGCGCCCTCGGTGGCGACAACGATAGCGACATCAACGGCAAGGTCTGCGCCCGCCTTCAGGAATTGGCCGTGATACAGGTCTTCCAGGCTGCTGGCGCCGGGCAAGGAGTGCCACAGGGCTTTGAAGAAGTCACTGGGTTCTGTCGCTGTTTCAAGCGTATTGCTGGACCAGTTGCGGTGAAGGTTCACGAACTCGGATTTATTCAGGTAGGTCGAATCGATCATGACTTTGGCAAGTTTGGAGAGTCTGCCGGCCACGTAGTTGGGAGAGAACCCATCGTCTTCCTTGTGGGCTGGGAAGTTGACTTCCAATGGCCAGGGTTCATTGTTGTCATCCAGCAGGTGTTGGTCGGTGGTGCGCAATACAACGTTGGTTTTAACGCCCGTCCTGGGCTCTTTGCCATTTTTGAAAGCATCGGCGTCGATTTCGAGTTCGACCACTGTGTTCATCGGGGTGGACGGATCGATGTCAGCAATTCTTACAATCTGGCCCCACGTCGGATAAACCGCAAAATCTCTTCTGACCCCGTTGTAGACAGACGTAATCACCATGCCGCTGCTACCACCGGGGCCTGCAACATTTAAAAACTCTACGTTGCCATAAAGCAGGCTTTTGTATTCCTCCACCGGTAGCTTTTTCAGCATGTCCTCGAACATCGTCGTGGTATGCAGCCTGCGCTGGTTGAAGTCGGCCTTTATGGCCGTGTCGAACTCATCGTTGATAACCGGAAAGTCAGGCTCTTTGGCTTTTTTACGCAGGCTGTCGAAATCCACCTGATCGCCTTCCTGTCGCCAGTTTTCATCCAGCCTGCCGGCTTCATAGATTTCTGCGAGGCTGTAGTGCCTGCCGCTGGTACCAACACCCTCGTTCTCCACCATGAATCGTTTTTCATAATCAATATCGGGGCCAAACTTTTCTCTTAGCACCTTAAGCGCCATGTCCCTCCTGTTGGGCGCTGGCGTCGTGCGCAACCAGTTGATCGCTTGGGCGGTGTTACTGGCTTGCGCCTGGAGTTTTTCCTGGCTGTCTTTCAACTGTTCCAAGGTGTAGTTGTTCTTGTCGACCTTGTTGTTGAGGGCGGCCCAATCCAACAAAGGGTTCATCTGCGCGTAGCTCTGTATTTGCGATTCCAATTTTGAAATAGGCTGGATTTTGTAATTTTCCATTATCTGTTGGTAGGTCATGTTCGCGGTCGCTCCGGGTGCCGTCCATTCGATCCGGTTAACCGCCGCCGTAAAGTTGAACCACTCCGGGGAGCCGAGCGTCATTTTTTGCGGTGCATCTTTCACCAGCAGGTGTGGTGCAGCGCCGCGCATCAGCAGGTGCGAAACCGTCGATGCAAGGTTCGACGGAATGTTCTTCTTGGTCGTCAAGTATTGGTTAAACCGCTCACGGATAAAGCGCGTGCCGCGCCCGGCGTTATCAGCGCCCATCAAATCCATACCGGCAACAGTCTTATGCTGCGTGCCGGCCGTTGGATCCAGCTCCAGCACCAACGCCGTCAATAGCCATTGCTTCAGGCTGGTTGGGGTTGCAGCCCCCTTCATCTGGGTTTGCAGATGACTGGCGAGTACAGACGCATCGTCGCTGGTGAGCAGTTGCTCCAGTGCGTGTTCAGGGTCGCTACTGAGGTTGGTAACCTTGCTACTCAGGTAATTGAGGAGGGTGTCACGGGTGCCGATGCTTTTTTTCACCTCTGCGACCAATGCACCGCGCTGTTCGGTCGTCAGCGGCAGTTGCGTTGACAGGAAGCCCCAATAGTTGCCAAGGGGAGGGGAATGGGGAACCGGTGACTGCAAGGCTGCCAGCAGATTATCGTTGTCGGTATTTGATCGGATGGGGTACCAGTCATTGTGCGCGAGGAATTCTGCAAGCTGCGTTACGCCTTTCGGTTGATGGCTTGAGTGCGGGTCAACGGCAAAGCGACTGAAGTCGCTGTTTTTGTGCCCGGCTTTCAACAAGCGGATCAGCTGATAACGGTCGTTGCTATCACCCAATGCGGTTTTTTGCTGGTCCAGCCAGCCGACGATTTTTTGTGGGTCATCAGGTACGCCTGGGAGCTTTTGGGTACTGCCCAACGACGCAGTCTGTTGGGCAAATAGCGGGCTGCTTGGGGCGTCGCTGAGGCCATAGAGGTTGGCCACCCATTGGTACGGCATGCCGCTGCCTTCGGCGTGAGCAAGGGTAATCGGTTGCCCGGGCTTGGCGAATGCCTGCGCGGCGGTTAATACAGGCGCGAGCACGTCAAAATGCTTGGGGTACTTTTGCGCAAAATCGCTGAGGGTAAAGCGCTGGTCAACGCCATTGACGCTGCCGATCAGCGCTTGGTCCGTGGGGTCATAGCGCAAAGAGTTCGGGGCAATATGCTGTTCCTTCAACCACTCGGTGAAACCACGCCCGTTGAGGGCTTTGACCAGGTAGGCCTGCCATTGGCCGCCGAAACTGTTGGCCGGTATTGGCTGGATGGTTTTCGACGTGACTTGGTCGGGGTTGGCTTTCAGCTCAAGCATCGCACGATGTACGGTGGTTGCCAGTTCGCCTTCGGCGCTGGCCAACAGGTCTTCGGAGGACGGGAGGTTGCCCTTGACGGTGGAGGCCAGGGTTTCAAGTGGCGATAATGATAGTGGCCTGTTTGCCAATTGTTTCGTCACGGCTTGCTGGCGCTGGCGTACCGCGAGGGATTCGGGGTCGCTGGGGTCTTCACCGACCAACGCTTTGAAACCATTATTCTGGTTCATCTCGTCGATACGCTGCAGGGTGGACGCGAGCTGGCGTTGCTGCCAGTCGGGGTGTCGAGTGTCCTGCTCTTGGCGAGGCGGCGGTTCATTGTAAAAAGCCATGACTTTATACAGGCTGGCGGAGTTGCTGGAGGGGTAGGTGACATCCTCGTCGGAGCCCGCGGCCATCTGTTGCACCGCCTCTTTTATCTCGGTCCAGACATCGTTCCAGCCAGACACATCGTTCAGGTTGAACGTGGTATCGACGCCCTTTACGGTGCCCGTCAACTCGCCGCTGACGGGGTTGATGCGTATGCTGGTGGGGTCGACGTTGTTCTCTTGGAAAAAGGTGGCGGCTGTTTTGCCTTGCAGCTTTTCCAACAGGTTTTCACGCACCAGACTGTAAGTTGAATACTTGGGAATGTCCTCCAGAGTGACCGATGTCTCGTATTCGGCCGTTTCTGGCAGCAGTTTCATCATCCCGCGGCTGACCAGTTGCGCCAGTGCCTGATCGTCTTGCTGAACCTTCTGCTTCACTGTCGAAGGTGCAAACTCTTCGAGCATCGAGGCGAGTACCGGTGGTGATAAAGCCACAATGCGTTGGCGGGCGTCTCTTTGTTTTTGTTTGATCGGCGCGTCGAGCGGGTCTGAGCTGCTTAGCGTCTGGAAACTGCCGTCGTGTAGAAGTTTGCCTGCGGTTTTGAGCCTATCGTTGGCATCGAGGCCGCTCAATGGTTGCCCGTAGAATTCGGCGACGTTGTGAGCCGATGCGTAGTCGCGACCGTAGTACACAAGGGAGGGGTAGCCCTGACCCACCAGTTTTTTCACGGCGGCTAAAACGGCAGATGAGGCAGCTGCCCACTCGGGGTTTTTATGCGCGAAATAATGGGTGATGCCGCCATCTTTACCTGTCTCCGTCAGGCTGCCATCTGGATCGAAGACCAGCTGTGAAATATCAATCGACTGGGCTTCGGCAAACGACTTGAAAGGCTCCGATTCCAGTGCGTCAGCAAGCTCAGACAACGCCTGGCCATAGCTGGAGTACGGCGGTATGGCGAGCTTGTACGCATCGTCGATTGATCCGCGGATGGTCGAAGGGCGTTCGCGACGAACCAAGGCATTGCCGAGATTTATCGCCAGTTGCCCGTCATCCCTCTCAACCAAGGCATCGGCGAACTGGCGAACTGACACCTTGAGAGGGTCAGGCTCGGCGACCGGATTCTGCAAGTCTCGACGCGACCGCGACAAGACAGGATCAAACTTGGGTGGGCTAGGCGGCGGGCTAGCGATTGCTTCCTGACTCGGCCGTGGGTGGGTTATGTGCGGCTTGATTTCAGTCGGCGGCTGGCGTGTGACACGGTTGCCGGAAAACGTCGAGACATTGACCATGATGACCCTTTACCTGTACGTCAGAAAAGCATCGCCTTTCTAGCGAAAGCGCGATGATGCCTACACTGAGTAACGGGGCGGGATGATTGGGTTCCATGAGTGATGGGGGAGACGTTGCTGAGGTTTCGGTCTTCTTGTTGACGGTGTTGCGCGGGTGCCCGAGTCAAACCAGGTTCTGTTCCGTGAGCCGCTGTACGGCCAGACGTCGGTAATGAGAGGGCGTCATACCCTTGAGCTGCTGGAAGCGCCGGTTGAAGTTGGAGATGTTGTTGAACCCCGACTCGAAGCACACATCCGTCACCGCCTTGTCGCCATCGGCCAACAACTCGCAGGACTTGCTGATGCGCAACCGATTGACGAATTCGATAAACGTGCGCCCGGTAGCCTGTTTAAACACCCGCGAAAAATAGGTGGGCTTCATTCCCAGGTATTCCGCCACTTCTTCCAGCGGCAACTCCCGCGCGTAGTGGGCAAAGATGTAGTCCACTGCGCGGTTGGTGCGGTCGATGCTGTGTTCATCGGCCAACTGCGGCGTGGTCGCGCCCGACAGCAACTGGTAGTCCTCACACGCGCTCAACACTTCCAGCAGGATAAAGAAGTGCCCCAACCTTGTCATACCCTGGTCATCCTCGATGCGTTGCATCAAGGTCATCGCCTGGGCGATGGTGTGTTTGCAGCGGAATTCGATGCCGTACTGCGCACGCTCCAGCAGCGGCGCCAGGCTCTTCAGTTCGGCGAAGATATGGCTACCGCTTTCAAGCAGGTCATCGGTGAAGTTCACCAGCATGTCGCGCTTGGGCACCACCTCGTCTTCCTCCACCTGGCTGATCCAGTTGTGGGGCAGGTTGGGGCCGGTGAGGAACAGGCTTTCCGGGTAGAAGTTGCCGATGTAGTCGCCGATAAACACCTTGCCGGAACTGGCGACGATCAGGTGCAGCTCGTATTCCTTGTGGAAATGCCAGCGCACCAGCGGGCAGGGGAAGCCGTGTTGGCGATAGATGATGGACAGACCGTTGTGATCGTCCATCAGCTCGTAGGAAGGGTCGGTGATGCGTGTGGCTCGGGTCATGTTGCCGTCGCTTTATTATTGGTTGCGACCCGAATAATGCCCCTATGCGTGTAAGGCTGCCAGCGCCGATGTTTATACGACGCGGTTTTTTGCCTCGATCCACTGCGACATGTATTGCGTACTTTTATGGGCGTGGTGGCGCAGCATGCTGCCGGTAAAGTTGTCCCGGCGATGGGCGGCGAGGTTTTTCCGGCATTGCTCAAGGCACGCCACCAGCGCCGGGGCATGAAGGGCATAGTCATAACGACGCCCGAGCAACTGGCGGCCCTGTTCCTGGGCCTCGGTCCAGCGCTCGCGGTCCTGATACAGCGCCACGGCGGCCGCGGCCAGTGCCGCTGCGCTCTGCTCGATGGCGCCCGGCCACGGTTGCTCATCGCCCATGGCTTCGGCACCGATCGGCGTGGTGACATTTGGCGTGCCGCAAAGCATGCCATCCGCCAGCTTGCCCTTGATGCCGGCACCAAAACGCAACGGCGCCAGGCAGATGCGCGCGGCGCTCATGACCTGCAACGCATCCTCGGCCCAATTCATGACATGAAAACCTTGCGCCGGGTTGTGCAACGCCGTCGCCTTGGGCGGGGTGTAGGAACCGTAGATGTGCAGCTGGGCGCCCGGCAATTGCTGGCGAATCAGCGGCCACAGGCTGTTTTTCATCCACAGCACCGCATCCCAGTTGGGCGCGTGGCGGAAGTTGCCGATGCTGAGAAAGTGCGCGCGGTCTTCAAACGGTGCGAAGGGCGCGGTGGGCACCGCCAGCATCAGCGGGCACCAGTGGAGCAGGGCGGCGGGCACCTTGAACTGCTCGGTGAGCAGGCGGGCTTCTACGTCGGAGATCATCAAGCTGATGTCGCAGCGGTAAATCGCTGCGATCTCGCGCTTGGCGATGTCGGTGTCGGCCATCAGCTCGAATTCTTCCTTCAGCGCCGGGGCGAAAAGGGCGCTGAAATCGTCGCAATCGGGGTGGGCTTTCAGATGGTGTTTCAGGCGTTGCTGACGGGCGTCGCGCAGGCTTTGCAGGTCACAGGTTTCCAGGACGCGCAGGGCGTCGGGGCAGTGTTTTTCGACGCGCCAGCCGAACTGTTCTTCCATCATGAAACGGTCGAACAGCACGATATCCGGGGCCAACTCGCGGATAAAGTCATCGAAGCTGCTGTTGTTGAGTTCGATAGCGCATTCGGCGATGCCCAGGGCTTGCAAGTCGGCCTTGTGTTCGCCAAGCGCGGCGGGGCTGCTGAAGGTAATGTGCCAGCCTTGCGCAAGAAAGGTTTCCAAAATCTGTATCATGTGCCCGCCGGCAGCCGAGGAACGTGGCTCCGGCCAGACATAACCGATGACCAGGACTTTGGTGGTGGGGCGATTCATGACAGATAAATCCTTGAGAGCGTATTGCACGCGCCGAAAAACCGCGATTAAACCACAAAAGCCGCAATGCCCAGACCCGTTGGCGGATGGAATTAAACGTCGAGTCTTTGATTGCGAAATGAGCTAGTGGACTGTCATTTGTCACAGTTATGACGGATGTGTGCCGCTGTTAGGTTGAGGCTTGCACCCAGTCTTTCGGAGCTGGGAATTCGATACTTAAACTGATGGAGCGGCGTTGACATGAAAAAGACACCCACGGGCCAAGAGGCTCCCACGCCTGAGCCCAAGCCAACAGAGAGCAGCGTGAATTGGGCGGGGCATGAGTTCGTGAGGACGATTGGTCACAACACAGGGCGTTTGCAAATGCGCTGGCTGCGCTCTGGTAGTACCTTGACAATCCAGGCTCTGCGGTATTGGTTTACCCGCGTTAACAATCGCAACAAAGCCAATATCAACATTTCGGTAAAAGCCAACGCGGCGGGAGAGTACAAACTCAACTCTCCCGACAGCATGGAGCAAAAAGGTGTCTGGTTACCCTGGGATACCAATGGCTCGTTGGCGGTGGGCAACTCGACTCACATTACGGTCGCGGTTACGTTCATTCCTGATACGGGCGGTCCTGACGACCGTGGAACGGACACGCAGACCTTTACCATTTAACCCTTTATGGGCCGTACGAAGTTTCTGTATTGGCGGCCCGTTTCGACAAAAGAATCCGTTTGCAGGTAGGTGCTCTTCGCGCTTTGTGGTTAACTTCCGCCTCTCGAATTCGTTTAACCCAACACAGCAAAAGGATTCCGTTCATGGCTCAAGTCACTCTCCGTGGTAACCCGGTCCAGGTTGAAGGCGAACTGCCACAAGTCGGCACCCAAGCCGCTGACTTCACCCTGACCGCCAGCGATCTGTCGGACGCCACCCTGGCCACTTTCGCCGGCAAGCGCAAAATTCTGAACATCTTCCCAAGCGTCGATACCCCGACCTGCGCTACCTCGGTACGCAAGTTCAACGCCCAGGCCAATGATGTGGCCAACACCGTTGTACTGTGCATCTCCTCGGACCTGCCTTTCGCCCAAGCCCGCTTCTGCGGCTCCGAAGGCCTGGAAAACGTGAAGAACCTGTCGGATTTCCGCAGCGCTGCGTTCTCCGAAGACTACGGCGTGAACATCGTTGATGGCCCGCTGCGCAGCCTGACCGCCCGTGCGGTGGTTGTACTGGACGAAAACGATAAAGTCCTGCACAGCGAACTGGTCGCCGAAATCGGCCAAGAGCCAAACTACGAAGCAGCCCTGGCTGTTTTGAAGTAACTGTATCGGCGTATGACTGTCGTCTGGCAGTAACACGCGTGCTACATGATTGCGGCCTGGCCTAGTCCAGGCCGTTTTCATTTAAGGGTCAAACGCTTAGCTGAATTAGCCAGTGGACTAAGGTCAGAAGTTAAAAGTTGTAAGCCCAAGGTAAATAGCCGGTAAAGGCGCTTCTCTAAACGCGCTCCAGTGCTTATCTTTCAGCCTCCCAAAGAAGAAGCTCTCGCGCCCAATGGTTGATCAATCCATGCAATCGTCCCCCCGTAAGTCCCGCCGCTGGCTGTTTGGCCTGCTTGTGCTGCTGGTTATCGCCGGCCTGTGCTGGAAATTCTGGCCCGCCAGCCACAAGGATGCCGCCGCCCAGGCGCCGGCCGGGCGTGCCGGCAAGTCGGGGATGATGCGCCCGGGCTTCGGTGGTGCTGCTGGCCCGGTGCCGGTGCGCGTGGCCCCGGCGGTGCTCGGCGAGTTCCCGGTGTACTACAAGGCACTGGGGACGGTGACCGCCCTCAACACCATCAATGTGCGCAGCCGGGTGGGCGGTGAACTGGTGAAGATCGCCTTTGAAGAAGGGCAGATGGTCAAGGCCGGCGACCTGCTGGCCGAGATCGACCCGCGCAGCTACCAGAACGCCTTGCTCCAGGCCCAGGGCACGCTGTTGCAGAACCAGGCGCAACTGAAAAACGCCCAGGTGGATGTCGAGCGTTATCGTGGCCTGTATGCCCAGGACAGTATTGCCAAGCAGACCCTGGACACCGCCGAAGCGCTGGTCCTGCAATACCAGGGCACGGTCAAGACCAACCAGGGGGCGGTGGATGACGCCAAGCTCAACCTGGAATTCACCAAGATCCGCGCGCCCATCGGTGGCCGTGTCGGCTTGCGCCAGGTGGACGTGGGCAACCTGGTGGCGGCGAACGACACCACGTTTATCGCCGTGATTACCCAGACCCAGCCGATCAACGTGGTCTTCACCCTGCCGGAAAACACCCTGGACACCGTGCTCACCCGCTACCACGCCGGCAACAAGCTGCCCGTGGAGGCCTGGGACCGTGGCGACGTGAAGAAACAGGCCGTCGGTGTGCTGCAAAGCCTGGACAACCAGATCGACGTCACCACCGGCACCCTGAAATTCAAGGGGCGTTTCGATAACAAGGACCAGGCGCTGTTCCCCAACCAGTTCGTCAACGTGCACCTGCTCGCCGACACCCTGCACAACGTGGTGCTGGCGCCGTCTGCGGCGATCCAGTTCGGCAACAGCGGCACGTTTGTCTACAAGCTCGACGGCGACAAGAAGGTCAAGATCCAGCCCCTGGTGATCGGTGACACCGACGGCGACAACACCGTGATTAAACAAGGCCTGGTGGCCGGTGATCGCGTGGTGCTGGAAGGCACCGACCGTCTGAAGGACGGCACTGAGATCGAAGTGGTCAACGACAGCACCGAAGTGCTGACCACCCCGACCGAACACCTGCAAGGCAAGCCAGCGGCGAAAGGGGAGACCGGCACCACCGCCGGCAAGGCGCAAAAGGTCGGTTCATGAACCTGTCGCGCCTGTTTATCCTTCGCCCGGTCGCCACCACGCTAAGCATGCTTGCCATTGTGTTGGCCGGCATCATCGCGTATCGCCTGTTGCCGGTGTCGGCATTGCCCCAGGTGGATTACCCGACCATCCGCGTGATGACCCTGTACCCCGGCGCCAGCCCGGACGTGATGACCAGTGCCGTCACCGCGCCGCTGGAGCGCCAGTTCGGGCAAATGCCCGGGCTCACGCAGATGGCGTCCACCAGCTCCGGTGGCGCGTCGGTGCTGACCCTGCGCTTCAACCTCGACGTCAACATGGACGTCGCCGAGCAACAGGTGCAGGCCGCGATCAACGCCGCCACCAACCTGTTGCCCAAGGACCTGCCGGCGCCGCCGGTGTACAACAAGGTCAACCCGGCGGATACCCCGGTGCTGACCCTGGCCGTCACGTCCAAGACCATGCTGCTGCCCAAGCTCAATGACCTGGTCGATACGCGCATGGCGCAGAAAATCGCGCAGATCAGCGGCGTCGGCATGGTCAGCATCGCGGGCGGTCAGCGCCAGGCCGTGCGCATCAAGGTCAACCCCGAGGCCCTGGCGGCCAATGGCTTGAACCTGTCGGATGTGCGCACCCTGATCGCGGCGTCCAACGTCAACCAGCCCAAGGGCAACTTCGACGGCCCGACCCGCGTGTCGATGCTCGATGCCAACGACCAGTTGGTCTCGCCCCAGCAATATGCCGAATTGATCCTGGCCTACAACAACGGCGCGCCACTGCGTCTGAAAGACGTGGCGCAGATCGTCGATGGCGCCGAAAACGAGCGCCTTGCCGCCTGGGCCAATGAAAACCAGGCCGTGCTCCTGAATATCCAGCGCCAGCCCGGCGCCAACGTGATCGAGGTGGTCGACCGCATCAAGGCCCTGCTGCCAAGCATCACCGACAACCTGCCGGCCGGCCTCGACGTGCTCGTGCTCACCGACCGCACCCAGACCATCCGCGCCTCGGTCACCGACGTGCAGCACGAATTGCTCATCGCCATTGCCCTGGTGGTGATGGTGACCTTCCTGTTCCTGCGCCGGGTCAGCGCGACGATCATTCCCTCCATCGCGGTGCCGCTGTCGCTGGTGGGCACGTTTGGCGTGATGTACCTGGCCGGTTTCTCCATCAACAACCTGACGCTGATGGCCCTGACCATCGCCACCGGGTTTGTGGTGGACGATGCCATCGTGATGCTGGAGAACATCTCCCGCTATATCGAAGAAGGCGAGACGCCACTGGCGGCAGCGCTCAAGGGCGCCAAGCAGATTGGCTTCACCTTGATCTCCCTGACCCTGTCGCTGATCGCCGTCTTGATCCCATTGCTGTTCATGGCTGACGTGGTGGGGCGCTTGTTCCGCGAATTTGCCATCACCCTGGCGGTGGCGATCCTGATTTCCCTGGTGGTGTCCCTGACCCTGACGCCGATGATGTGCGCGCGCCTGCTCAAGCGTGAGCCCAAGGAAGAGGAACAGAGCCGTTTCTACAAGGCCAGCGGCGCCTGGATCGACTGGATGATCGAAGCCTACGGGCGCAAGTTGCAGTGGGTGCTCAAGCACCAGCCGCTGACCCTGCTGGTGGCCATCGCCACCCTCGGCCTGACGGTGGTGTTGTACCTGGTGGTGCCCAAGGGTTTCTTCCCGGTGCAGGACACCGGCGTGATCCAGGGCATTTCCGAAGCGCCGCAGTCGATCTCCTTTGCGGCCATGAGTCAGCGCCAGCAGGCGTTGGCCAAGATCATCCTGGCCGACCCGGCGGTGCAAAGCCTGTCGTCCTATATCGGCGTGGATGGCGACAACGCCACCCTCAACAGCGGCCGTTTGCTGATAAACCTCAAGCCCCACGGCCAGCGCGACTTGAGCGCAGCCGAGGTGATTACCCGCCTGCAACCGGAAATCGACAAGCTGGTGGGTATCCGCCTGTTTATGCAGCCGGTGCAGGACCTGACCATCGAAGACCGCGTCAGCCGCACCCAGTACCAGTTCAGCATGTCGTCGCCGGACGCCGACCTGTTGGCGCTGTGGAGCGACAAGCTGGTGCACGCCCTCAGCCAGTTGCCGGAACTCACCGACGTCGCCAGCGACTTGCAAGACAAGGGGTTGCAGGTGTTCCTGGTGATCGACCGGGATGCGGCCTCGCGCCTGGGCGTGACGGTGTCGACCATCACCGACGCACTGTATGACGCCTTCGGCCAGCGGCAGATCTCCACCATCTACACCCAGGCCAGCCAGTACCGCGTGGTGTTGCAGGCACAGTCCGGCGAGACCCTCGGCCCGGATGCGCTGAACCAGATCCACGTGAAAACCACGGATGGCGGCCAGGTGCGCCTGTCCAGCCTGGCCCGGGTCGAACAGCGCCAGGCGCAGTTGGCCATTGCCCATATCGGCCAGTTCCCGGCGGTGATGATGTCGTTCAACCTGGCCCCCGGCGTCGCGCTGGGCAAAGGCGTGGAGCTTATCAACCAGACCCAGAAGGACATCGGCATGCCGGTGGGCGTGCAGACCCAGTTCCAGGGCGCGGCCCAGGCGTTCGAAGCGTCGCTGTCGAGCACCTTGCTGCTGATCCTGGCGGCGGTGGTGACCATGTACATCGTGCTTGGCGTGCTCTACGAGAGCTATATCCACCCGATCACCATTCTGTCGACCTTGCCGTCGGCGGCGGTGGGCGCCTTGTTGGCGTTGCTGCTCAGCGGCAATGACCTGGGCATGATCGCGATCATCGGCATCATTCTGCTGATCGGTATCGTGAAAAAGAACGCGATCATGATGATCGACTTCGCCCTCGACGCCGAACGCAACCAGGGCCTGGACCCGCAAACCGCGATCTACCAGGCGGCACTGTTGCGCTTCCGGCCGATCCTGATGACCACACTGGCCGCGCTGTTTGGCGCGGTGCCGTTGATGCTGGCCACCGGTTCGGGCGCGGAATTGCGTCAACCCCTGGGCCTGGTGATGGTCGGCGGCCTGCTGGTGAGCCAGGTGCTGACCCTGTTCACCACGCCGGTGATCTACCTGTACTTCGACCGCCTCGGTCGGCGCTGGCGCAAAGAGCCGCAAAGCCTGGAGCCGGTTGAGTCATGAACCTGTCCGGACCGTTTATCCGCCGGCCGGTAGCCACCATGCTGCTGAGCCTGGCGATCATGCTGCTGGGCGGCGTGAGCTTCAACCTGCTGCCGGTGTCGCCGTTGCCGCAGATCGACTTTCCGGTGATCGTGGTCTCGGCGAGCTTGCCCGGTGCCAGCCCCGAGGTCATGGCGTCCACCGTGGCGACGCCGTTGGAGCGCTCGTTCGGCGCGATCGCCGGCATCACCACCATGAGCAGCAACTCCAGCCAGGGCTCGACGCGGGTGATCCTTGCGTTCGATTCCGACCGCGATATCAACGGCGCCGCACGGGAAGTGCAGGCCGCCATCAACGCCTCGCGCAACCTGCTGCCCAGCGGTATGCGCAGCATGCCGACCTACAAGAAGATCAACCCGTCCCAGGCGCCCATCATGGTGCTGTCGTTGACCTCGGACGTGTTGCAGAAGGGCCAGCTGTACGATTTGGCCTCGACGATCCTCTCGCAAAGCCTGTCCCAGGTACCCGGCGTGGGTGAAGTGCAGATCGGCGGCAGCTCCCTGCCGGCGGTGCGCATCGAGCTGGAACCCAAGGCCCTCGACCAGTACGGCGTGGCCCTCGACGATGTGCGCAACACCATCGCCAATGCCAACCAGCGCCGGCCCAAGGGTTCCCTGGAAGACAGCGAGCGCAACTGGCAGATCCAGGCCAACGACCAGTTGGAAAAAGCCAAGGACTATGAACCGCTGCTGATCCGCTACCAGAACGGCGCGGCCCTGCGCCTGGGCGATGTGGCAAAGATCAGCGATGGTGTGGAAGACCGCTACAACAGTGGTTTCTTCAACAACGAACCGGCCGTGCTGCTGGTGATCAACCGCCAGTCCGGCGCCAACATCATCGAGACCGTCCGCCAGATCAAGGCCCAGCTCCCGGCGTTGCAGGCGGTGCTGCCGTCCAGCGTCAAGCTCAACCTGGCCATGGACCGCTCGCCCGTTATCACCGCGACCCTGCATGAAGCCGAGATGACCTTGCTGATTGCCGTGGCCCTGGTGATCCTGGTGGTCTACCTGTTCCTCGGCAACTTCCGCGCCTCGCTGATCCCGACGCTGGCGGTGCCGGTGTCGCTGGTGGGCACCTTTGCGGTGATGTACCTGTTCGGCTTCTCGCTGAACAACTTCTCGCTGATGGCGCTGATCCTCGCCACCGGCCTGGTGGTGGACGATGCCATCGTGGTGCTGGAGAACATTTCCCGGCATATCGACGACGGCGTGCCACCGATGAAGGCGGCGTACCTGGGGGCCCAGGAAGTCGGCTTTACCTTGCTGTCGATGAACGTGTCGCTGGTGGCAGTGTTCCTGTCCATCCTGTTCATGGGCGGGATCGTCACCAACCTGTTCCGCGAGTTTTCCATCACCTTGTCGGCGGCGATCATTGTCTCGCTGATCGTCTCGCTGACCCTGACCCCGATGCTCTGCGCGCGCTGGCTCAAGCCCCATGTCAAAGGCCAGATGACCGGCTTGCAGCGCTGGAGCCAGAAGGTCAACGACCGCATGGTCGCCGGCTACGCCACCAGCCTTGACTGGGTGCTGCGTCACCGTCGCCTGACCTTGCTCAGCCTGTTGGTCACCGTGGGCGTGAATATCGCGCTGTACGTGGTGGTGCCGAAAACCTTCATGCCGCAGCAGGACACCGGGCAACTGATCGGCTTTGTGCGCGGCGACGACGGCCTGTCGTTCAATGTGATGCAGCCGAAGATGGAGACGTTCCGCGTGGCCGTGCTCAAGGACCCGGCGGTGCAGAGCGTGGCGGGCTTTATCGGCGGCAACAACGGCACCAACAACGCGGTGATGCTGGTGCGCCTCAAGCCCATCAGCGAGCGCAAGGTCTCGGCCCAAGCGGTGATCGAGCGCTTGCGCAAGGACGTCCCATTGGTGCCGGGCGGGCGGTTGTTCCTGATGGCCGACCAGGACCTGCAATTTGGTGGCAGTCGCGACCAGAGCAGCGCGCAGTATTCCTACATCCTGCAAAGCGGTGACCTGGCCGCATTGCGCCTGTGGTACCCGAAGGTGGTCAGCGCCTTGCGCGAGCTGCCGGAACTGACCGCCATCGACGCCCGCGAAGGCCGGGGGGCGGCGCAGGTCACGCTGATTGTCGACCGCGACCAGGCCAAGCGCCTGGGCATCGACATGGCGATGGTCACGGCGGTGCTGAACAACGCCTACAGCCAGCGGCAGATTTCCACCATCTATGACAGCCTCAACCAGTACCAGGTGGTGATGGAGGTCAACCCGAAGTACGCCCAGGACCCGATCACCCTCAACCAGATGCAGGTGATTACCTCCTCCGGCGCGCGGGTGCCGTTGTCGACCATCGCCCATTACGAGAACAGCCTGGCGGACGACCGCGTCAGCCACGAGGGCCAGTTCGCCTCGGAGAACATTGCCTTCGACATGGCGCCCGGGGTCACGGTGGAGCAGGGCACGGCCGCCATCGAGCGGGCGATTGCCAAGGTCGGCTTGCCGGAAGACGTGATCGCCAAGATGGCCGGTACCGCCGATGCCTTCGCCGCGACGCAGAAGGGCCAGCCGTTCATGATCCTCGGCGCGCTGGTGGCGGTGTACCTGGTGCTGGGCATTCTGTATGAAAGCTATATCCACCCGCTGACCATCCTCTCGACCCTGCCGTCGGCCGGTGTTGGCGCGTTGTTGTCGATCTACCTGCTGGGCGGCGAGTTCAGCCTGATCTCCCTGTTGGGCTTGTTCCTGCTGATCGGCGTGGTGAAGAAAAACGCGATCCTGATGATCGACCTCGCCCTGCAACTGGAGCGCCATGACGGCATGAGCCCGCTGGAATCGATCCGCAGCGCCTGCCTGCTGCGCTTGCGGCCGATCCTGATGACCACCCTGGCGGCGATCCTCGGCGCGTTGCCGCTGTTGCTCGGCACCGCCGAAGGCGCGGAAATGCGCCAACCCTTGGGCCTGACCATTATCGGTGGCCTGGTGTTCAGCCAGATCCTGACCCTTTACACCACCCCGGTGGTTTACCTCTATCTCGACCGCGCGCGCCATCGCTTCAACGCCTGGCGTGGCGTGCGTACCGATGCTGCCCTGGACACTGCGCTATGACCGATTTCCCTAAGACAAGCCAGAAACTGTTGGTGACGGTGCTGTGTGGCCTGTTGCTCAGCGCCTGCGCCATTGGCCCGGATTACCAGCGCCCGGATGTCGTTGAGCCGGTGCAGTTCAAAGAAGCCCAGGGCTGGCGCCAGGCCACGCCGAGCGACGCCCTGGCCCGTGGCGCGTGGTGGGAGTTGTACGGCGATCGCCAGCTCAACGACCTGGTGGTGCGCCTGAACACCTCCAACCAGACCGTGGCCCAGGCCGAGGCGCGCTTTCGCCAGGCCCAGGCCCAGGTGCGCAGCGCCCGGGGTGCGTTTTTCCCTACGGTTGACCTGAGCGCCGGGAAAACCCGCGCCAGCCAGGGCACCGGCAGCAGCAACGCCAGCCTCAGCAGTTCCAGCAGCGGCATTCGCGATACCCTCAACACCCAACTGGGGGTGAGTTGGGAGGCGGACGTCTGGGGCAAATTGCGCCGCGGCCTGGAAGCCAACGACGCCACGGCCCAAGCCAGTTCGGCGGACTTGGCGGCGATGCGCCTGAGCCAGCAGTCGGAACTGGTGCAGAACTACCTGCAACTGCGGGTGATGGATGAACAGACCCGCTTGCTGCAAGCCACGCTGGACACCTACCAGCGCTCGCTGCAAATGACCGAAAACCAATACCGCGCCGGTGTGTCCGGCAAGGATGCGGTGGCCCAGGCGCAAACCCAGCTCAAGTCCACCCAGGCCAGCCTGATCGACCTGATCTGGCAGCGCGCCCAGCTGGAAAACGCGATTGCCGTGTTGATCGGCGAAGCACCGGCCAACTTCAAGCTGGCGGTGAGCAACGACATCCCGGCGCTGCCGCAGATCCCTGTGAGCCTGCCGTCGCAACTGCTTGAACGCCGCCCGGACATCGCCTCGGCCGAACGCTCGGTGATCGCCGCCAACGCCAATATCGGCGTGGCCAAGGCCGCCTACTACCCGGACCTGAGCCTGAGCCTGACCGGTGGGTATTCCAGCAGCACCTACGCCGACTGGATCAGCCTGCCGAACCGCTTCTGGTCGGTGGGCCCGAAACTCGCCATGACCCTGTTCGACGGCGGCCAGCGCTCGGCCGAAGTCGATCGCACCGTGGCCAGCTATGACGAGACCGTGGCCAAGTACCGCCAGACCGTGCTGGATGGTTTCCGCGAAGTGGAAAACTACATGGTCCAGCTCAAGGTGCTGGAGGACGAAGCCGTGGTCAGCAATGAAGCCCTGGACGCCGCCCGTGAATCGTTGCGCCTGACCCAGAACCAGTACAAGGCCGGGCTGATTGCCTACCTGGATGTGGTGCAGGTGCAGGCGACCGCGTTGAGCAATGAGCGCACGGTGCTGACTTTGTTGCAGACGCGCTTGGTGGCGAGTGTGCAGCTGATTGCCGCGTTGGGTGGTGGTTGGGATGGCAAAACCGCAGTCGACGCAAAGAACTGACAGCTAACACCGACTAAATGTTGGAGTGGACTTGTGTGGGAGCGGGCTTGCTCGCGAAGGCGGTGGGTCAGCTACTCATCTGGTGACT
>NZ_JANLGL010000061.1:0-30788 GCF_024655625.1 Pseudomonas sp. 18.1.10 | reverse complement strand
CAGAAACACATTCGGTGACTGACCCACCGCATTCGCGAGCAAGCCCGCTCCCACATTTTTTATTGGGGCCAAGAGTTAAATAGTGTTCTTGGCTAAATTGTCACCGCCTGGTGACATTTCCCATCCCCTTCGTTACTTGCCCCCCAGGCCCCCTTGTTTAGACTCCGGTCATCCCACAAACAATAATAAGGGCCCCCCATGACCACCCAACCTCTGCCTGCCAGCAGTTGGCTGAACGCGCCTGCCCATCACGCCTGGCTGGCGGCCGAAGGCCAGCGTCTGCTGGCCTTCGCCAAGGCTTCGCGACTGCCCGACGGTTTCGGCAACCTGGACGAAAAAGGCCAGTTGCCAGCCGATGCCCACGCCGAAACCATGAACACCGCCCGCATGACCCACAGCTTCGCCATGGCCCACGCCCTGGGGTTGCCGGGTTACGCCGACTTGGTCGCCCACGGTGTCGCGGCCCTCAGCGGCCCGTTGAAGGATGCGGCACATGGCGGCTGGTTCGCCACACCCCACGCCCTCGATGGCAACCATGGCAAGGCCGCCTATCTACACGCCTTTGTCGCCCTGGCCGCCAGTTCTGCCGTGGTGGCGGGCGCCCCCGGTGCACACCATCTGTTGAACGACGCTGTCCACATCATCGACCAATTTTTCTGGAGCGAGGAAGAGGGCGTGATGCTCGAATCCTTCGCCCAGGACTGGAGCGCGGTCGAAGCCTATCGCGGCGCCAACAGCAACATGCACGCCACCGAAGCGTTCCTTGCCCTGGCCGATGTGACCGGTGAAACACGCTGGCTGGACCGCGCGCTGCGGATCGTCGAGCGGGTGATCCACAACCACGCAGCCGCCAACCAATTCATGGTGATCGAGCATTTCGACGCGCAATGGCAACCCTTGCTCGGTTACAACGAAGACAACCCCGCCGATGGCTTCCGCCCTTACGGCATCACCCCCGGCCATGGTTTTGAGTGGGCGCGGCTGGTGCTGCACCTGGAAGCCGCGCGCCAGCAAGCCGGGCTGGCCACGCCGGACTGGCTGCTGACCGACGCCAAGGGCCTGTTCGCCAGCGCGTGTGAATACGCCTGGGCCGTCGATGGCGCCCCCGGCATCGTCTACACCCTCGACTGGAACCACCGCCCGGTGGTGCGTGAGCGCCTGCACTGGACCCATGCCGAAGCCAGCGCCGCCGCCCAGGCCTTGCTCAAACGTACCGGTGAGTTGCACTACGAAACCTGGTATCGGCGTTTCTGGGAGTTTTGCGAAACCCATTTCATCGACCGCATCCACGGCAGCTGGCACCACGAACTCAGCCCGCACAACCAACCCAGCAGCACCATCTGGGGCGGCAAACCGGACCTGTACCATGCCTGGCAAGCGGTGGTGCTGCCTGCGCTACCCTTGGCACCCAGCATGGCCAGTGCCATCGGGGATGGGCGTTATGTCACCAGCTGGTGACATTTGTACGTCCCTTTGTTACCTGCGCCGCAAAAATCCATGTTTAAACTCCGTGCAGCGCAAGCTCTAGACTTGCATGCATAACAACAAAAAAAGGTACTCAGATGAACGCGATTAATCGCCTCGCCGTCGCTATTTCCATTGCCTCGTTGTTTCCCCTCACTGCATTTGCCGCCGACTCCAAAGGCACGGTCGAAGTGGTGCATTGGTGGACGTCTGGCGGTGAAAAGGCGGCTGTAGATGTCCTGAAGGCCCAAGTTGAGAAAGACGGTTTCACCTGGAAAGACGGCGCCGTCGCCGGTGGCGGTGGTGCCACGGCCATGACCGTGCTGAAAAGCCGCGCAGTCGCCGGCAACCCGCCCGGCGTTGCCCAGATCAAAGGCCCCGACATCCAGGAATGGGCGTCCACCGGCCTGCTCGACACCGACGTGCTCAAAGACGTCGCCAAAGAAGAAAAGTGGGACTCCCTGCTCGACAAGAAAGTCTCCGATACCGTGAAGTTCGACGGTGACTATGTCGCCGTACCGGTCAACATCCACCGCGTAAACTGGCTGTGGATCAACCCGGAAGTCTTCAAGAAAGCCGGTATCACCAAGAACCCGACCACCCTCGAAGAATTCTACGCAGCCGGCGACAAGCTGAAAGCCGCGGGCTTCATCGCGCTCGCCCACGGTGGCCAGCCTTGGCAGGACAGCACCGTATTCGAAGCTGTCGTCCTGTCGGTGATGGGCGCCGATGGCTACAAGAAAGCCCTGGTGGACCTGGACAACGCCGCGCTGACCGGCCCGGAAATGGTCAAGTCGCTGACCGAGCTGAAGAAAGTCGCGACCTATATGGACGTTGACGGCAAAGGCCAGGACTGGAACCTCGAAGCCGGCAAGGTCATCAACGGCAAGGCCGGCATGCAGATCATGGGTGACTGGGCCAAGTCCGAATGGACCGCCGCGAAGAAAGTCGCTGGCAAGGACTACGAGTGCGTAGCCTTCCCGGGCACCGATAAGGCTTTCACCTACAACATCGACTCCCTGGCGGTGTTCAAGCAGAAAGACAAAGGCACCGCTGCCGGCCAGCAGGACATTGCCAAAGTCGTGCTGGGTGAAAACTTCCAGAAAGTGTTCAGCATCAACAAGGGTTCGATCCCTGTGCGCAACGACATGCTCCACGAAATGGACAAGCTCGGCTTCGACTCTTGCGCCCAGACCGCTGCCAAGGACTTCCTGGCGGACGCCAAGACCGGCGGCCTGCAACCAAGCATGGCGCACAACATGGCCACCAACCTGGCGGTGCAAGGTGCGTTCTTTGATGTCGTGACCAACTTCCTCAACGACCCGAAAGCCGACCCGGCCGACACCGCCAAGAAACTGGGCGCTGCGATCAAGTCTGCGAAGTAACGCCGGGTAGCGGTTTTTTTGTGGGAGTCGGGCTTGTGTGGATGCCGAGCTTATTGTGGGAGCGGGCTTGCTCGCGAATGCAGTGCGTCAGCCAATGCATCAGGTGACTGAGCCACCGCCTTCGCGAGCAAGTCGAATCGTCGCACCGCCGCTCCCACACAAGCCCGCTCCCACATAAAGCCTGCTTCACAAGGTTTTTTGGCTAGTCCTTTTTCCCTGTATTGGATTTCCCCATGAGTTCTGTTGCTGTGTTCAGCAAAGCCTCGCCGTTCGATGCACTGCAGCGCTGGCTACCGAAACTGGTGCTGGCGCCGAGCATGTTCATCGTGTTGGTGGGCTTCTACGGCTACATCCTGTGGACGTTTGTGTTGTCGTTCACCACGTCCACCTTCCTGCCCAGCTACAAGTGGGCGGGCCTGGCGCAATACGAGCGGCTGTTCGACAACGACCGCTGGTGGGTCGCGAGCAAGAACCTGGCGCTGTTTGGCGGCATGTTTATCGGCATCACTCTCGTAATCGGTGTGCTGCTGGCGGTGTTCCTCGACCAGCGTATCCGCCGCGAAGGTTTTATCCGCACCATTTACCTGTACCCGATGGCGCTGTCGATGATCGTCACCGGTACGGCCTGGAAATGGCTGCTCAACCCGGGCATGGGCCTGGACAAACTCCTGCGGGACTGGGGCTGGGAAGGCTTCCGTCTGGACTGGCTGATCGACCCTGATCGCGTGGTCTACTGCCTGGTGATCGCCGCGGTGTGGCAAGCCTCGGGTTTCATCATGGCGATGTTCCTCGCCGGCCTGCGTGGGGTCGATCAATCGATCATCCGCGCCGCGCAGATCGACGGTGCCAGCCTGCCGCGCATCTACTGGAGCGTGGTGCTGCCAAGCCTGCGCCCGGTGTTTTTCAGTGCGGTGATGATCCTCGCGCACATTGCGATCAAGAGCTTCGACCTGGTGGCGGCGATGACCGCCGGTGGCCCGGGCTATTCGTCCGACCTGCCAGCGATGTTCATGTACTCGTTCACCTTCAGCCGTGGCCAGATGGGCATGGGCTCGGCCAGTGCCATCCTGATGCTCGGTGCGATCCTTGCGATCATCGTGCCTTACCTCTACTCCGAGCTGAGGACCAAACGTAATGACTAGTCTCGCCTCCAAACCTGCCATCAGCCTGAGTCGCGTCGCAATCTACGCGGTGCTGATCCTCGCCGTGCTGCTGTACCTGGTGCCGCTGGTGGTGATGCTGCTCACCAGCTTCAAGACCCCGGATGACATCAGCAACGGCAACCTGCTGAGCTGGCCGACCGTGGTCACCGGCATCGGCTGGGTCAAGGCCTGGGCTACGGTGGATGGGTACTTCTGGAACTCGATCAAGATCACCGTTCCGGCCGTGCTGATCTCCACCGCCATCGGCGCGTTGAACGGTTATGTGCTGTCGTTCTGGCGCTTCAAAGGCTCGCAGTTGTTCTTCGGCTTGCTGTTGTTCGGCTGCTTCCTGCCGTTCCAGACCGTGCTGCTGCCGGCGTCGTTCACCCTGGGCAAAATGGGCCTGGCCAGTACCACCACCGGCCTGGTGTTCATCCATGTGGTCTACGGCCTGGCGTTCACCACGCTGTTCTTCCGTAACTACTACGTGAGCATTCCCGACGCGCTGGTGAAGGCCGCACGCCTGGATGGCGCAGGATTTTTCACCATCTTTCGCCGAATCATCCTGCCGATGTCCACCCCTATCATCATGGTCTGCCTGATCTGGCAATTTACCCAGATCTGGAACGACTTCCTGTTTGGCGTGGTGTTCTCCAGCGGCGACTCGCAGCCCATCACGGTGGCGCTGAACAACCTGGTCAACACCAGCACCGGGGCCAAGGAATATAACGTGGATATGGCAGCGGCGATGATCGCCGGCCTGCCGACCCTGCTGGTCTATGTGATCGCAGGCAAGTATTTCGTGCGCGGCCTCACGGCCGGCGCGGTCAAGGGGTAATCATGGCTACGCTTGAACTTCGCAATGTAAACAAGACCTATGGCCCTGGCCTGCCCGACACCTTGAAGAACATCGAGTTGTCGATCAAGGAAGGCGAATTCCTGATCCTGGTCGGCCCTTCGGGTTGCGGCAAATCCACGCTGATGAACTGCATCGCTGGCCTGGAGACCATCACCGGCGGCGCGATCATGATCGGCGACCAGGACGTGAGCGGCATGAGCCCTAAGGATCGCGACATCGCCATGGTGTTCCAGTCCTACGCGCTGTACCCGACCATGAGCGTGCGCGAAAACATCGAGTTCGGCCTGAAGATCCGCAAGATGCCCCAGGCTGACATCGACGCCGAAGTGGCGCGCGTGGCCAAGCTGTTGCAGATCGAACACCTGCTCAACCGCAAGCCGGGCCAGCTTTCCGGTGGCCAGCAACAACGTGTGGCCATGGGCCGCGCCCTGGCACGCCGGCCGAAGATCTACCTGTTCGACGAACCGCTGTCCAACCTCGACGCCAAGTTGCGCGTCGAGATGCGCACCGAAATGAAACTGATGCACCAGCGTCTGAAAACCACCACCGTCTACGTGACCCACGACCAGATCGAAGCGATGACCCTGGGCGACAAAGTGGCGGTGATGAAAGACGGCATCATCCAGCAGTTCGGCACGCCGAAAGACATCTACAACAACCCGGCCAACCAGTTCGTGGCGAGCTTTATCGGTTCGCCACCGATGAACTTCGTGCCCCTGCGCCTGCAGCGCAAGGACGGGCGCCTGGTGGCCGTGCTCGACAGCGGCCAGGCCCGTTGCGAACTGGTGTTGAACGTGACCGATGCCGGCCTTGAAGACCGCGACGTGATCCTCGGCCTGCGCCCGGAGCAGATCCTGCTGGCGGCGGGTGAGGGCAATGGTTCGAGCATTCGCGCCGAAGTGCAGGTCACCGAGCCGACCGGCCCGGACACGTTGGTGTTCGTGCAGCTCAATGACACCAAGGTCTGCTGCCGCCTGGCGCCCGACGTGGCCCCGCAGGTGGGCGAAACCCTGACCCTGCAATTCGATCCATCCAAGGTTCTGCTGTTCGACGCCAATACCGGTGAGCGTCTGGGCACTGTGCAGTCACAGCCTACCCCTGTGGGAGCCGGGCTTGCCCGCGATGGCGATATAAGCAGCCACAAAAAAGGGGCGATCAGATCGCCCCTTTTTGTGTCACCCGTAACCTATCAGCCCCGACGACGCAGTGCGTCGATCCGCTCTTCCAGCGGCGGGTGGCTCATGAACATCCGAGCAAAACCCTGCTTGATGCCACCGTTGATGCCGAAGGCGGTCAGGCTGTCCGGCATATGCACTGGCAGGCCTTGTTCGGAGCGCAGGTGTTGCAGCGCGGCGATCATCGCCCCGGTACCGGCCAGGCGGGCACCGGCTTCGTCTGCACGGAATTCCCGTTTGCGCGAGAACCACATGGTGATCGCACTGGCCAGGAAGCCCAGTACCAGCTCGGCGAAGATCGTCGCCACGTAGTAGGCAATGCCGCGGCCTTCTTCGTTCTTGAAGATCACCTTGTCGACAAAGTTACCGATGATCCGTGCGAAGAACATCACGAAGGTGTTCACCACGCCTTGCACCAGCGCCAGGGTGACCATGTCACCGTTGGCCACGTGGCCGATCTCGTGGGCCAGTACCGCCTTCACTTCGTCATACGAGAAGCGTTCCAGCATGCCCTGGCTCACTGCAACGAGCGCGTCGTTCTTGTTCCAGCCAGTGGCAAAGGCGTTGGCTTCATAAGCCGGGAAGATCCCGACCTCCGGCATCTTGATGCCGGCCTCGCGGGACAATTGCTCGACGGTCTGCAGCAACCATTGCTCATGCCGGGTGCGTGGCTGGGTGATGACTTGGGTGCTGGTGCTCATTTTCGCCATCCACTTGGAGATGAACAGCGAGAACAGCGAGCCGGCAAAACCAAAGACCGCACAGAAAACCAGCAGCTGATTGAGGTTCAGGTCAACCCCGTTGGCCGCCATGAACCCGTTGAAGCCAAAAAGGCTCAGGGTGATGCTGGCAATCAGCACGACCGCCAGGTTAGTGGCCAAGAACAGCAGGATGCGCATCATGGTTGTAGAGTTCTCCTCATGCTTAATATGTCGCGTACTGCGGGGTATATAAGGTGCGGCATGGGGCTATTCAACCGAGCGACTATTTCAAACTGTGTCCTACAGCTTGAATGTAGAGCCTTGAAGGGATTTTCCGACCCGGAAAACCCCTCGTGATCGTCGCACCCATGCCTTAGCGTCCCGCAATTATAGGGGGCTTGCCGATCCTTGGCAGGCAGTGACAGGGGAAGGGGAGCAAAAGGCAGAGAAGTGTTGCCAGATACTCGCTGTACGACCGATTGTCGGTCGCACAGCGCCATTGTCGTTACTGGCGATAGGACTTCAGGAAGTTGCCAATGCGACCAATGGCCATGTCCAGGTCATCCACACGCGGCAAGGTCACCACGCGGAAGTGATCCGGCCACGGCCAGTTGAAGGCGGTGCCCTGGACCACCAGCAGCTTTTCCGACAGCAGCAGGTCGAGCACGAACTTCTCGTCGTTGAAGATCGGGCAGACTTTCGGGTCGATGCGCGGGAACGCGTACAGCGCGCCCATGGGTTTCACGCAGCTGACGCCGGGGATCGCGTTGAGCAGCTCCCAGGTACGGTTGCGCTGCTCCAGCAGGCGGCCCTGGGGCAGGACCAGGTCGTTGATGCTCTGGTAGCCGCCAAGGGCGGTCTGGATGGCGTGCTGGCTCGGCACGTTGGCACACAGGCGCATATTGGCCAGCATGTCGATGCCTTCGATGTAGCTCTGGGCATTGTGCTTGGGCCCGGAAATGGCGATCCAGCCGGAGCGGAAACCCGCCACGCGGTAGGACTTGGACAGGCCGTTGAAGGTCAGGCACAGCAGGTCTGGCGCCAGGGAGGCGGTGCACACGTGCACGGCGTCGTCGTAGAGGATCTTGTCGTAGATCTCGTCGGAGAACACCACCAGGTTGTGCTGGCGCGCCAGTTCCAGCATGCCCAGCAGTACTTCCTTGGAGTACACGGCGCCAGTCGGGTTGTTCGGGTTGATGATTACCAGGGCCTTGGTGTTCGGCGTGATCTTCGCCTTGATGTCGGCCAGGTCCGGGAACCAGTCGGCGCCTTCGTCACACAGGTAATGCACGGGGTGGCCACCGGCCAGGGTCACGGCGGCGGTCCACAGCGGGTAGTCCGGCGCCGGCACCAGCACTTCGTCGCCGTTGTTGAGCAGGGCCTGCATGGACATCACGATCAGCTCGGACACGCCATTGCCCAGGTAGATGTCTTCGATGCCGACGCCTTCCACCTGCTTCTGCTGGTAGTACTGCATCACCGCCTTGCGCGCGCTGAACAGGCCTTTGGAGTCACTGTAGCCCTGGGCGGTGGGCAGGTTGCGGATCACGTCCTGGAGGATTTCGTCCGGCGCTTCGAAACCAAAGGGCGCCGGGTTGCCGATGTTCAGCTTGAGGATGCGATGGCCTTCCTCTTCCAGACGCTTGGCGTGCTTGAGCACTGGGCCGCGAATGTCGTAGCAGACGTTGGCGAGCTTGTTCGATTTGCTGACCTGCATGGCGATGTGATCCTGAAAATGAACGATCCAGAAGGTAGGGGCACTACCGTACTGTGAATCCTGCGGGGCCCGCACCCATAAATACGTTTGAATGCCGGTAGCGCGGGTGCCAGACTGGCGTTTTGAAGAGGCGCAATCATACGTGCCACCTGATCTACGGAAAAGACACAGATCAGGGTTTTTCAGTTACCGAGGTGTACCGATGGAAAAGTTGCAGAAAACCGTTGATGAGTGGAAGGCGATGCTCGACCCCGAGCAGTACAACGTGTGCCGTCTCAAGGGCACCGAGCGACCTTTCAGCGGCAAGTACAATGCCACCAAGACCGATGGCGTCTATCACTGCATCTGCTGCAATGAGCCGTTGTTTGATTCCAGCACCAAATTCGATTCGGGTTGCGGCTGGCCGAGCTTCTACGCGCCGATTGCCGACAGCGCGATGATCGAGATCCGTGACGTCAGCCACGGCATGATCCGCACCGAAGTCACCTGCGCCAAGTGCGATGCGCACCTGGGCCACGTGTTCCCGGACGGCCCGCCGCCGACGGGATTGCGCTATTGCATCAACTCGGTGTGCCTGGACCTGGTACCCCGCTAGATCTGGATTTTGTGGCGAGGGAGCTTGCTCCCGCTGGGGTGCGAAGCGCCCCTAAAGCTTGCGACTGCTGCGCAGTCGAGCGGGAGCAAGCTCCCTCGCCACGGTTCTATTTCAGTTAATTAAATTGCATGCAATTTAATTGCTCGCTATGTTTGTCACTCTTTCCCATTCCTGAGGCACTGCCATGAGCAACAACCTGCTGAGCATCCCTTGCACCACCATCAAGGGTGAGCAAAAGACCTTGGCCGATTTTGCCGGCAAGGCCATTCTGGTGGTCAACACCGCCAGCAAATGTGGCTTCACCCCACAGTACAAGGGCCTGGAGCAACTCTGGCAGGCCTACAAGGACCAGGGCCTGGTGGTGCTGGGCTTCCCCTGCAACCAGTTCGGCAAGCAGGAGCCCGGCAACGAAGGCGCGATCAGCGAGTTTTGCGAGTTGAACTTTGGTGTCAGTTTCCCGTTGTTCAAGAAGATCGATGTCAATGGCAGCGATGCCCACCCGTTGTTCGTGCAGTTGAAGAAGCAAGCGCCAGGCTTGCTGGGCTCCAAAGGCATCAAGTGGAACTTCACCAAGTTCCTCATCGGTCGCGACGGCCAGGTCGTCAAGCGTTTCGCCCCGACCACCAAGCCGCAAGACCTGACCCAAGAGATCGAAGCCCTGCTCAAATGACCGACTTGCCCAACGTGTCCCTGGCCCTCGACGATCAGTTGTGTTTCAAGCTGTACGCGGCCTCCCGGGCGGTGACCCGCGCCTACAAGCCCATGCTGGACCGACTCGGCCTGACCTATCCGCAATACCTGGCCATGCTGGTGCTGTGGGAATGGCACGGCGCATCACCGGCGCAGCCCACGGTCAGGGCGCTGGGGGAGCGGCTGATGCTGGATTCGGGCACGCTGACGCCGCTGCTCAAGCGCCTGGAGCAGCTCGGGCTGGTGCATCGCCAGCGCAGTGCGCGGGACGAGCGTGAAGTGCATCTGAGCCTGAGCGAGGCGGGTGTGCAGTTGCGGCACCAGGCCCACGGTCTGAAAACCCGCCTGCTGTGCGACAGCGGCGTCGACCTGAACCAGGCCGACGCCCTGCGCGACGGCCTGGATCAGCTACTCGCGCAAATCAGAGGCTTGTCGAGCGCGGCACCCATAGATCCAGCAGGCCCTTGAGCTCTTCACGACGGAACGGCTTGGCCAGGTAGTCATTCATCCCCGCCGCCCGGCAGCGCTCGCGTTCTTCGGCCAGGGCGTTGGCGGTCAAGGCCACGATGGGCAGGTCCGGCCAGCGCCCGCTGCGACGAATCTGCCGGCTGGCCTCGTAGCCATCCATGACCGGCATGTTGCAGTCCATCAAGACCAAGTCAAAGTGCTGTTCCTCCAGGCACTTGAGCGCTTCACCGCCATGGGCGGCGACGATCACTTCGCAGCCCAGCTTGCCGAGCATGCCCTTGGCCACGAGTTGATTGACCGGGTTGTCCTCCACCAGCAGGATGCGCGCCCGGTGTGTGAGGGGTGGGGCGTCCAACTGGATCGGGTCGAGGAACGGTTGCGCGTCGCTGCGCAGGTTGCGTTGCAGGATCTGGTACAGCGCATTGCGGCTCAACGGGCGCGCCTGTTGTTGCAATGGCGCCAGCGCTGCGACTTCTTCGCTGGGCATGAAACTGCCATAGGCGGTGACCAGCAAGATCGGCGCGCTGAGGGTCGGGCGCAGGCGGAACAGGCATTCGGGGCAGTCGGTAATCAACAGGTCGGGGTTTCGCCCGCTCATGTCCGCGTCACGGGGATAGCAATGCGGCGTGAGCCCCCAATGGGGCAGCAGGCTGCTCAGCAGTTCCGCCAGGCCACTGCCGGCACTGGTAATGGCGATCACCTCACCCTGGAGTGGCACCGGGCGGGCGGCGGGCAAGTGGGTGGGCAGCGGTAGCTCGGCGCAGAACTGGCTGCCGAAGCCCACTTCGGAACTGATGCTCAAGCGGCCGCGCATCGCTTCGCACAGGTTGTGGGTCAAGGCCAGGCCGAGCCCGGTGCCGCCGAATTGCCGGGTGATGCCCGCGCCCGCCTGGGTAAACGGCTGGAATATCTTCAACTGTGCTTCTGGCGCAATGCCGATCCCGGTGTCGCACACCTCGATCCTCACCTGGCCGTTGTGCGCGCTGAGGCGCACGTCCACGCGGCCGAAGCGCGTGAATTTCAGCGCGTTGGAGAGCAAGTTGCTGACAATCTGCCGCACCCGCGTCGGGTCGCCGATGACCTGGGCCGGAAATTGCGGATCGATCAGGCACGTCAGCTCGACGCTCGACGCGGCGTTCTGCGACAGCAGGTTCGCGGTGTCTTCCACCAATGAACCGAGGTCGAAGGGGATCGACTCCAGTTCAAGCTGGCCGGCATCGAACTTGGACAGGTCGAGAATATCGTTGAGCAATTCCACCAGCACCTTGCCCGAATCATGGGCGATGGACAGTTGCTGGCGCTGCTCGGCGTTCAGCGGGCTGTCCAGGGACAGGGCGATCATCCCCAGCAGGCCATTGAGCGGCGTGCGGATTTCGTGGCTCATGTTGGCCAGGAACGCCGCTCTGGCCTGTGCCATGCCAATCGCGTTGACCTTGGCGGCTTCCAGTTCGGCGTTGGTCTGGCTCAGCCGCTGGTTGCTGGTCTTGAGCTCCAGGGTACGGGCCGAGACGATATGTTCCAGTTGCCCGAGGTATTCGGTGAGACGGTCTTCGGCGTGGCGGCGCTGCTGGATTTCGGTTTGCATGTTTTCGAATTGCTGGTTGGCCACATTCACCAACACGCCGATTTCGTCGTTTTCGTGACCGGGTGGGCAATCCAGGCGTGTTTGTTTGCTGGTGCTCAGCGCTCGAATGATGCGCACCAGGGGTTGGGTCAGCATCACGTAGAACAGGCCGAGCAAAATCCCGGTCAGCAGCAGGCTGCGGGCGAAGCCATTGAGCAGGGTGATCTCGGCGCGGCGCAGGAAGCGGCTGCCAAACGCGTAGGTATCGACGTCAAGGTGCAGCTCGCCGAGGGATTCGGTGGGCATGTGTGTCAGAAACAATCGGTCTTCGAACTGGCGGTTGGCGCCAAACAGGAAGTCGCTGATGGGCCGGTAGGGGCTTTGCGCGCGGGGTCGGTTGACGTCAGCGAGTACCACGCCGTTGTTGTCGACCAGCCGGGCGCGGATGATTGCCGGAGAATGCAACAGGCCCAGGGTCAACTCTTGCGCCAGTTCGGCGTCGATGTTGTAGGCGATACGTGACGCGGGGTTGTGGCTGATTTCGAGCAGCGAGCGTATTTCACGGTTGATGGATGCGTCTTCGCTGGCATAATCAATGCCGATTTGGATCAGACTGAGCAAGGTTCCCAAGACGAAACCGACCAGCACAGTCAATCGGGCTTGTTTATAAGACAAGCGGTGGGCGAACTTGATATCCATTGGGTGTTGAACCACTTCACGTTTCCCTTCGCCCGGCAAGCATAGCTGAACATCCACCGGCTCTGGCTTGCCCGGCACTAATCGGTTTTTACGCAGCCTCGTGTGTTTTGCCGCGGGGCTGCCAATACGCCATCTTTTGCAAGAACTTGCCAGAGGAATAATCGTGGATTCTCGATTGAATGCCTTTCTTGAGCGGGCCGATGCCGTGCTCGCCCGCCTGGAACCCTTGTTGCCCGCGCCGCGCCAAGCCATCGACTGGAACCAGTGCCTGGCTGCCCGTTGGCAGCGTGAAGGCCGCAGCGGTTTCTTGCTGCCGCTGGACGTGAGCCTGGACATGCGCCTGTCCGATCTGATCGGCGTCGACAAGCAGCGCGAAACCCTGGCACGCAATACCCAGCAGTTCCTCGATGGCCTGCCCGCCAACCATGCGTTGTTGTGGGGTTCACGGGGCACCGGCAAGTCGTCCATGGTGCGCGCCTTGCTGGCCCAGCACGCGCAGGCCGGCCTGCGCTTGATCGAGATCGAACGCGACCACCTGGCCGACTTGCCGCGCGTGGTCGAGCAACTGCTCAAGTTGCCGCAACGCTTCATCCTGTTTTGTGATGACCTGTCGTTCGAAGCGGGCGAGGGCGATTACCGCGTGCTCAAGAGCGTGCTCGATGGCTCCCTCGAACAGGCGCCGGAAAACGTGCTGCTGTACGCCACGTCGAATCGTCGTCACCTGGTGCCGGAAAACCAGAGCGACAATGACAACTGGAAACGCGTGGACGGCGAGCTGCACCCGAGCGAAGCCGTGGAAGACAAGATTGCCCTGTCTGACCGTTTTGGCCTGTGGCTGTCGTTCTACCCGTTCACCCAGGAACACTTCCTGGATGTGGTGGAGCACTGGATCGGCGAGCTGGCGGGCAAGGCCGGCTTGCAGTGGCAGCGCGATGAAAATCTCGACATCCTCGCTGTGCGCTGGGCAACCGGGCGCGGCAATCGCAACGGCCGTTGCGCGTATCAATTCGCCCGTTACTGGGTGGGCCTTAAATTGCTGGAGCGTCAATCGTGATCGATCTACAACAAGCCGGCACTGGCCTCGATGGCTACGTCATGCTGTGTGCGCAACTGGAGTCGCTGCTCGCCGACGAGCGTGACTTTATCGCCAACAGCGCACAGTTCTCTGCGTTCCTGTTCAACCAGCTGGACGATCTGAACTGGGCCGGCTTCTATCTGAACCGCAATGAAGAGTTGGTGCTTGGGCCATTCCAGGGCCAGATCGCCTGTGTGCGCATTCCGTTTGGTCGTGGCGTGTGCGGTGCGGCTGCGGCCTCGCGGCAAACCCAGCGGGTTGAGGACGTGCACGCGTTCCCTGGGCACATCGCCTGTGACAGCGCCTCCAACAGTGAACTGGTGGTGCCGCTGGTCAAGGATGGGCGGTTGATCGGCGTCCTTGATCTCGACAGCCCGTCGCTGGCGCGCTTTACCGCGCAGGACCAGGCGGGAATCGAACAGTTGGCCTCGATTTTCCTGCGCTTGACCGACTGCTGACCCGTCGCCGCAGGAGCGAGCAAATGCGCTCCTGCGGCGTGCGTTCAGGCGCGATTGAGCTCATTGAGGCGCGACTGCAGCATCCTCTCCAGCTCCAGCATGCATTTTTCCAGGGCCTTGATGCCTGTTTCGATTACCGCTTGTTCCTCCTCCCGGGCACAGGCTTGCTCCAGCGCTTCACATTGCCCGGCCAAGTCGCTGGCCTGTACGATACGTGCGGCGCCCTTGATCTTGTGGGCCTGCTCGATGATCTCCTGTGCCGGCGCCCGGCGCGCCAACAACCCCATCAATACCTGACGATCATGGCCGCTGCTGCTGAGCAGCTCTTCCAGCAGGCGTCGACTGAGCTGCGGGTCGCCCCCGGTGAGTGCGTCCAGGCTGCCGAGGTCTAGCTGCGTGCCGGATGCCTGCGGCCTGATTTGTGCCAGTTGTCGCTCCAGCGCAGTGAGGCTGATGGGTTTGAACAGGCAGTCATCCATGCCGGCTTCAGTGCAGCGCTGCTTTTCTTCGGGTTGAGCGTTGGCGGTAAAACCCAGGACGATGCACGGGCGCCGTTGTTCACGCTGCTCGTATTCACGGATGGACCGGGTCAATTCGTAACCGTTCATGATGGGCATGTTGCAGTCGGCGATCACCAGGTCGAAGTGCTCCTGACGCCAGGCCTGGAATCCTGCTGCACCGTGCTGGGCGGCCGTGAACTGGTGCCCCAGGTAGCCCAGTTGCTGGCACATCAGCAGGCGGTTGGCGGGATGGTCGTCCACTACCAGAACGTTAAGCACCTGGGCGGATGCGGGTGTCGCCGGCTTGAGGTCATCCGCTGCCTGGAGCGGCTGCAGGCGCGGCATTTTCAGGCTGACATGCACTTGTGTGCCCACCATGGGCACGCTACTCAGGCTCAATTGCCCGCCCATCATCGAGCACAGGCTGCGACAGATGACCAATCCCAGGCCGGCGCCACTGCGGGCCAGGTGGCCGGAGTTGTCCGCCTGGGAAAAAGGTTCGAACAGGCGCAGTTGATCGTCGCGGCTGATGCCAATGCCGGTGTCCTCTACGACCAGTTTCATCTCGACCTGCTGGGGCATCTCGGTGGCGAATACGTCGACCCGGATCTTCACCTGGCCGCGCTCAGTGAACTTGATGGCATTGCTGACCAGGTTGGACAACACCTGCTTGAAGCGCAAAGGATCGATCAGCACGTCGTTGTCGTCCGAGTCGGCCTTGTACTCAAGCAGCAGGCTGAGGGTTTTCTGGCGGGCCAGGCCGTCGAACACGCGCACCACGGACTCGATCACCTCCTTCAGGTTGACGCGTTCGGGGGCCAGGCTCAGGCGGCCGGATTCGATACGTGCGATGTCGAGGATATCGCCGATCAACTCCAGCAGATCCTTCGCCGAGTTGTAGGCCACTTCAATCGCCGGGCGGTCCAGGTGCCCCTGGTCGGCTCGTTTGAGCGTCAGTTCCAGCATGCCGATCACCGCATTCATCGGGGTGCGGATTTCGTGGCTCATGGTTGCCAGAAAGGTGCTCTTGGCGCGGTTGGCCTCGTCGGCGCGCTCTTTGGCAGTGCGCAGCTCATCGAATAGCTGGCGCCGTTCACTGATGTCAATCCAGCCGCCGATGATGCCCTGGACCTCTCCGGTAGAGTCGCGGTAGGGCAAGATCCAATGGTAGATCGTGTATTTCTTTCCCCGGATATGCAGGGGGCGATCCAGAATCAGAGGGTTGCCTTGTGCCACGACGCGTTGGTAGTCGGCGTGGTATTGAGTGGATTCGGCTTCCAGCGCCGTGCTGATCTGCATCGCACTTTTACCGATCACGTCTTCACGCTTGACGTCAAACACCTGCAGGTAGCTGTCGTTACAGGTCTGCAGCAACCCTTTGCGGTCCCGCACGTAGATGGGATGAGGGGTTTCGTTGACCAGCGCGCGCATGAATTCGAACTGGTCGTTGAGGGCCCGCTCCGCCATCTTGCGATGCTTGATCTGCCGGCGCATGTAGGCGTTCCAGGCCAGGGAGATCAATAACAACAGTCCGGTGCCGAGGATGATCTTGGCTATCAGGTCGTGGTAGTTGCGCCAATAGCCGTCGGAAGCCGCAGTGTAGCCCCGCCACCGGCTGTTGATGACCCCCAGCTCTTCCGGGGCGATGCTCAGCAGTGCCTTGTCCAGGATTGAACTGAGCTCGGTGGCTGCGCGGGACGTCGCCAGGGCGAATGTGGCTGGCGTGGTACCAATACTGAAACTGGTCTGGATCTTGTCCTGGAACATTGGCGAGGACAGGAAATAGTTGGCTACCACCAAGGTGTTCACCGCCCCCTCGACATGGCCTTGTACCAGCAGTTCGGCGGACTTAAAGGTGTCGCTTGTCTCTACCAGTTGAATGTCGGGGAAGTGTTCACGCAGGAAGGGTGTCATCGGGCTGCCTTGGGTCAACGCCAGGCGTTTGCCCGCCATTGCCTCCAGGCTGGCGGGCGCTTGATCTTCTTTGCGCGTCAACATCACATAGGAGTTTTCCAGGTAGGGTCGGCTGAAGTTGAGCTGGGTTTCGCGCTCGGCGCTTGGCGCGATGGCGCCAATCATGTCGGACTTCCCGGTTTCCAGCTGTTCGATCATCGTGCTCACGCCCCGCACGCGCGTGATCTCGAAACGCATGCCGGTGCGCAGGCGGATCAACTCCAGCAAGTCGGCGGTTATGCCGCGAAAATTGCCGTCGGTGTCGAAAAACGTCAACGGTGCGAAGGTCTCGTTGACCACCACCTTGATTACCGGATGGTCCTTGAGCCAACGCTCTTCGCGGCTGGTCAGTTGCAGCTTCTGGTCGGTCAACAGGATGTCGCTGCCGGCGCTCCAGCGCTTGGCAATACTTTCCCGTTCGCTACTGGGTACCGTGGCCAGCACCGAATTGACGATGCCCAGGAGCATGTGCTGGTCCTGGCGCAGGGCAAAGCTGAATCCATAGGCCTCGTGTTTGCCGAAGTTGGCCATGCGGATATTTTTCAGGTAGCCCTTGTTAATCATGAAATGGGTGGAAATGGTGTCGCCGAGAAACACGTCCGCCTGATCGAATGCCACTGCATTCAGGGCATTCTGATAGGAGGGGTAGGCGCGGATAATCGCTTTGGGATACAGCTTTTGCACTTCGTCCAGTGGCAGGTAGTGATACACCAGGCTCAAGCGCAGCCCGGCGAGGCCTTCGCTGAGGCTGCGGGTTTCGCCCTCACGGGTTACCAGTACCGGTTGATCCACGGCATAAGGTTCGGAGAGGGTCAACCTGGGGTTGGCAGCCTCGAAGCCGTTGGAGGAACCGAGCAGGTCGATTTCACCGGTTTCCAGCGCTTGAATGGACGCCTCCCGCGTGGGATAGCGCACCACCTTGACGGGCATTGCCAGCGCCTTGGCGAGAATCCCGGCGTAGTCGGCGGTGAGCCCTTCGTAGTCTTGCCCGCTGGACGTCAGGTCGAAGGGGGGGTAGTCAGGCAGCGCAGTGCCCAGCACCAGTTCGCGTTTGTTCTGTAGCCATTGGCGCTGGGCTTTGTCCAGTTGAGTGTCCAGTTGAAGGGACCCTGCGCGGCTCAGCAGGGTGAAGTGCTGCGGCTCCATTTGAGCCGCGACCACGATAGTGTTCAAGCATAGGCCTGCACTCAATACAATCAGATAATCCTTTATACGCCTGGGCATCCGCTTTCTCACACTAGCGCGTTTCGTTTTGCCAACTCGATAAGTTCTACCAAGGATTTGGCTTTCAGTTTTTGCATGAGCCTCTTTTTATAGGTGCTGACGGTTTTGTTACTTAAAAACATACCTTTGGCGATTTCTTTGTTGGTGCGGCCTTGTGCAAAAAGTTGCAAGACCATTAATTCCCTGTCGTTAACCGACTTGAACAGTTCAAGTTCCTGGGAGTTGGCATCGGTGGCGCCGGCATTCAACGCCTGGCTGGGGAAATAGTTATAGCCCGACAGCACCGCGCGGATGGCACTCAGCAGCTCACTCAGGTCGCCCTCCTTGCACACGTAGCCATCGGCGCCCGAACGCATACAGCGCGTGGCGAACAGCGTGGGGCTCTGGGCCGTGAGAATAAGGGTTTTCATCTGGGTGTTCATGGCATTGAACCGGCACAGCACTTCGAGCCCGTCGAGTTTCGGAATACTGATATCAAGAATGATCAGGTCCGGGAGGCATTCGCGCACCATCTGTATCGCATCACAACCATTGTCGGTTTCGCCGACGACTTTATAGCCTTCGTGTTCCAACAACATTCGAATCGCCAGCCGTATAACGGGGTGGTCATCGATAATGAAAACTGAGTTCATAATCCCATTCCATGCAAGTGCAAATAAAGCGGGCACATTAGCTCAGATGGTGTGTCGTGAGCATGAAGCTCAGTGGTGCTGGATACAAAACAAGAATATTCCTACAATAAAAAAGGCTGTTGCTTACGATTTGTCAGGACTTAATGCCAGGGTATGTCAGTGTGTCGCTCGTTGTGTGGAGGCAATGGCGTGGATAGCGAGCCGAGGTTGGCGCTGTACTGTGCTTTTCGTATTGCGTAATGTTTAACATCCTACAGCTAAAGGTCAGAAGTTGGATTTATCAGTGCGCTAAGTTCATCCCGATTCAAGGGTTTGGATAAGTAACCCAATATAGGCAGGCCGCGTTGCAGTGCCTGGGCATAGAGCTTCGAAAGTTCCAGCATGGACAGGCCACTGAGCAGGATGGCTGCGGTAATGAAGCCCCGACGGCTGGCTATTTCGACCAGTTCCAGCCCGGGCAGGTCCGGCAGGCACTGGTCGCAGAGCAGAAGGTCGAAAGGCGTCAGGGACCGGGTCATCTGGCGAATCGCGTGTTCGGCATTTTCCGCCAGCGTCAGCTGCTCGAAGCCGAAGCTCTTGAGCAGGCACTGGGTGGCCAGGAGCTGAAAGGGATGATCCTCCACCAGCAGAATACGCAGGCAATGTTGGGGCATAAAAGGGCACACACTGAGTCAAGCGTCGATGGGGCGGAGCGTAGGAATTGCTCTCAAGGTCGGCTAGAAGCGCGCGTGATTATTCTTTGAGTGGCTGTGCGAATTCGATCAGGCCGCTCTGTTCCCGTCGTAGGGCGATTCTTTTCAGGGAACAGGCTGCTTGATTGCCAACGTTATTGCGGGCTGGAGCGCCCGGTCATCTCCCGTGCCATTTCGGTGGCGTAGCTGTCGGTCATGCCGGCGATGAAATCGATCATGCGCAGGAACGAGGCGTGCAACGGCCAGGTCGGGTTCGGCGCGCTGTTGCCGAGCAAGTCGAGAATGCGCCGGTTCTTGAACGACGGCGTACGGCCGCCATGCTGTTCCAGCGCGGCGCCGCAAAAGGCGTTCAGGAGGATTTCCAGGGTGGTGTAGGCGCCGATTTCATGCAGGGTCTTGCGTTTGTCCTGGAAGATTTTCTTGCGCGCCATGTCCTTGGCATCCAGCACGCAGCGTTGGGCCGGGCCGTGCATATGTTCCACCAGGTCGCCGGGCAGGGTTCCGGCGAGCAAGGCGTCCTGTTGTTCAACGAAGGCCTGTGCCGCAGCGTTGGTCAGGTGTTCGATGGCCTTGCCGCGCAGGATCGCCAGTTTGCGTCGGCGCGAGTCGCCGGGGCCCAGCTGTCGATAGGTTTGCGGCAAGTCGTCGCCCACCAGGTTGAGCAGCAGTGCTTCGACCTCGGCGTATTGCAGCAACTCCATTTCCAGGCCGTCTTCCAGGTCGATCAAGGCATAGCAGATGTCATCTGCCGCCTCCATCAAGTAAACCAGTGGATGGCGCGCCCAGCGTTGTTCCTCCAGTTGCGGCAGGCCGAGCTTCTGGGCGATTTGCTCAAGAATCGGCAACTCGCTCTGGTAGCAGCCGAACTTGTGTTTCTTGTAGCCCAATGCGTCGGCGTGGCGGGCGGTCCAAGGGTATTTGAGGTAGGTGCCCAGGGTCGCATAGGTCAGCCGTGTACCCCCGTCGAACTGGTGATATTCCAACTGGGTAAGCACCCGGAAGCCCTGGGCGTTGCCCTCGAAATTGAGGAAGTCATTGCGCTCGGCGCTGCTCATGTCGTCCAGCCAGCCGCGCCCGGCCGCTTGTTGGAACCAGTGGCGGATGGCGTCTTCGCCGGAGTGGCCGAACGGTGGGTTGCCAATGTCGTGGGCCAGGCAGGCCGATTGCACCACCATGCCCAGGTCGCTCGGGTCGCACCAGTCGGGCAGGGCGCTGCGCAGGGTTTCGCCGACGCGCATGCCCAGGGAGCGGCCGACGCAGCTGACTTCCAGCGAGTGGGTCAGGCGCGTATGGATGTGATCGTTGCTCGACACCGGGTGCACTTGGGTCTTGCGGCCCAGGCGGCGAAACGCGCCGGAAAAAATGATGCGGTCGTGATCCTTGTGAAACGGGCTGCGCCCCAGTTCTTCCGGGCTGTGCAGGGTTTTTCCAAGACGTTCGCGGGTCAGTAGGGTGGGCCAATCCAAGGCGGGGACTCTCCGTTCGGTGAATGACCCGCCCAGCTTCCCGGTTCCGCCCTGGCGGGGCAAGCGAAAATCTACAGGCCGGCGGCATCGACATCGATTAACAGCAAGCGCTGACCGTTATCGAAGAATTGTCCGGCGGTCAGGCAGTATTGGTTGGTGGTGGCGTCGCGGTAGGTCGAGGACAGATTCAGCCGCCGTTCCTCCCAGCCTTCGGCCAGCAAATGATAGAAGTACGGGCGCCACGACCAGTTGTGGCCCAGGTAGCGGCTGTCAGCCTGCCAGGCGTCGTGCCGCCATTCGAAATTGGGGGTCAGTTGGGTGCCATGGCGGTCGCACTGGTAGAAGCGCAACAGCCAGGGGAAGTCCGGCAGTTGCGGCAGCTGGCTCAGCGGCGCCTGGCCCTGGGCCCAGGCCTGGAGGATGTTCATCAGTTCGGCCAACTGCTGGCGCAACTGCATGATGCGCCCACGCTCGGCGAGTTTTTGCTGCACGTACTGCGTGCGCAGCTGGGCAAACCGTGGCACAAAAGCGTCGGCGGCGAACCAGTCCAGTTGCGCCTGGGCGAATAGATAACCCTGCACATACCGCGCACCGCACTCCAGGGCAAAGCTCAACTGCGCTTCGGTTTCCACGCCTTCGGCAATGATCCAGCAGCCGGTTTTCTCGGCCATTTGCGCAAGGGCGCGCACCACTTCACTGCTCGGCCCGCCACGTGCGGCTTCCTGAAACAGGCGCATGTCGAGCTTGAGGATATCCGGCTGCAGGGCCAGCACCCGGTCGAGCTGGGAATAGCCGGCACCGAAATCATCGATGGCAATCCGCGCGCCGGCTTCGCGATAGCGCGCCACCACGTCGGCCAGGCGTTGGATATCACCGCCCAATTCTGTGATCTCGAACACGATCCGCCGCGGATCGACACCCTGGGCGTGCACTTGCTTGAGGCTGGGCAGCGCTTGCCCGGGGCGCAGGCGGTTGATCCAGCGCGGCGAGATATTCAGGCTGAGGAACCAGTCGTCGGGCACTTCATGCAGGCGGCTCAACGCGTTGTCGCGGATTTGCCGATCAAGGCGGCGCAAGGTCACGCCAGGCGTGCGCGGGTCGGCGAACAGCGGGCCCACGGAGAGCAGGCTACCGTCTGGTTGGCGCAAGCGACCCAGGGCCTCGACGCCAGCGATGCGCCCGGTGGCGGTGTCGATAAACGGCTGGAAGCAGGCGAGCGGTTGCCCGTCGATCACAGGGCCTCCTTAAAGAGTTGGCGAAAAAAAGACCCGGCTCTCGAACACGAGAGCCGGGCCGCTTCTGTTTGCAAGAATGCAGCCAGGGTGGCTCAACCTTTGCGCGAAGCGCCCTGCATGGCCAGTTTTATCAGCGGGATCAACCCGGCGCCCAGCCGCACCAGGCGCGTCAGGCTGCTGATACTGCCGCCCTTGGCGCCCTTGCCGGTGAAGAAGCCGAGCAGCGTCACCGCGGCCACGCCCCACAGCGGCGCATGCTTGATGCCGAGGTTGTCCTGCCAGTTCTGGCCCATGTTGCGCACCTTGGTCAGCGGTGCCAGCAGTTGCTGGGATTCGTGGCGGATCTCCTGGCGGTGCATTTCCATGCGCAGGCGGATTAACGCCTTGCGCATTTCCCGGCGAGAGGTGTTCTGCGGGATTTCAGTCAGGCTCATGGCAGCAGGCGCTCCCGGTCATTGGCCAGCTCTTCGAGGGTGGCGTGGAACGGCGTGGACTCATCGAACACCGCCGCTTTCAAGCGCACCCCGCAGAACGCTGCGGCCAGGCTGTAGAACACGCAGAGGCAGATGATCCCGGTGAGGCGGTAGCCGGTGTCCCACACGAGGATCATCACCAGCGTCGACAACCCCACCAGCAACAGCAGCGCGAACACCAGCGCCAGGCCGGCAAACAGCAGCAGGCTGACGGTGCGCGCCTTCTGTTCCTGCAATTCGATGCCAAACAGTTCGACGTGGCTGTGCAGCAAGCCCAGCACGGCCGCGCCCAGACGTCTTGAGGTAGTGCCCGTTGACGAGCCGGTTTCGCCGATAGACATGATTAGCGCCTTGTGGCCAGCAGGCCGATCAAAAAGCCCACGCCGGCGGCAATGCCTACCGACTGCCAAGGGTTGGCCTGCACGTAGTCTTCGGTGGCGGTGACGGCGGCCTGGCCGCGTTCGCGCAGGGAATCTTCGGTCACTTGCAGGGTTTCGCGGGCCTTGAGCAGGCTGTCGTGGATCTTGCTGCGCAGCTCGTCAGCCTGGTCGCCGGCCAGCACCTTGGTGTCGTCCAGCAGCTTCTCGGTGTCGCTGACCAGGGTTTGAAAATCCTCCAGCAGGATTTCTTGAGCAGTCTTTGCGGTTTTTCTGGCCATGGTTATCTCCGTGATGGGCTGATCTGTACTGTGGCTTTCGAGTCACCGGTATCGGTGAAGGTTCAGTGCAATTGTCTGGTACAGCTTTTGCTTTGCCTTGGTGCGCACGCCACGGGGCTTGCGCAAAATCCGGGCGGTCGGGCAGGAAGCCTTGAAAAACCTTACCCTAAATAACTGAAACTCGCGGAAAAACCCTGTCGGCATCGGCCTATTGCGTTGATCGCTGCGCTAAAGCGGTTCACGCCCTCTGCAGAGGGGTGGAACCGGTGGTGCCAATTTAGTGCGCGCAACCCGGGCTTGAACCGCTTTGGTGCTTTTTGCCTTTAATGCAGGCCTGCCAACCTCCATGGAAAATTTGCAAAGTGCAGTGGACACGCTGGTCCACAGTTCCAACACCCTGTTTATCCTGATTGGCGCGGTCATGGTCCTGGCCATGCACGCCGGCTTCGCGTTTTTGGAAGTCGGCACCGTGCGCCAGAAAAACCAGGTCAACGCGCTGTCGAAAATCCTCAGCGACTTCGCCATCTCGACCTTGGCTTATTTCTTTATAGGCTATTGGATCTCCTACGGCGTGAGCTTCATGCAACCGGCGGCGGTCATCAGTGCCGATCACGGCTATGGCCTGGTGAAGTTCTTCTTTCTGCTGACCTTCGCGGCGGCGATCCCGGCGATCATTTCCGGCGGCATTGCCGAGCGTGCGCGGTTTGCTCCGCAGTTGTGCGCCACGGCGCTGATCGTGGCGTTTATCTACCCGTTTTTCGAAGGCCTGGTGTGGAACGGCAACTTCGGCCTGCAAGCCTGGCTGCTGGCGACCTTTGGCGCCAGCTTCCATGACTTCGCCGGTTCCGTGGTGGTGCACGCCATGGGCGGCTGGCTGGCGCTGGCGGCGGTGCTGTTGCTGGGCCCGCGCAACGGGCGCTACCGGGACGGCCGGCTGGTGGCGTTTGCGCCATCGAGCATTCCGTTCCTGGCGTTGGGCTCGTGGATTCTGATCGTCGGCTGGTTCGGCTTTAACGTCATGAGTGCACAGACGCTGAGCGGCGTCAGTGGCCTGGTGGCGGTCAACTCGCTGATGGCCATGGTCGGTGGCACGGTGGCGGCGCTGGTCATCGGCCGCAATGACCCAGGTTTCCTGCATAACGGTCCATTGGCCGGGCTGGTGGCGATCTGTGCCGGTTCCGACCTGATGCACCCGGTGGGCGCGCTGGTCACCGGGGCGGTCGCCGGTGGCCTGTTCGTGTGGTGCTTTATTGCCGCCCAGGACCGTTGGAAGATCGACGACGTGCTCGGCGTGTGGCCGCTGCACGGCCTGTGTGGTGTATGGGGCGGCATCGCCTGCGGTATCTTCGGCCAGACCGCGCTCGGCGGGTTGGGCGGCGTCAGCCTCATCAGCCAGTTGATCGGCACCGCCCTCGGCGTGGCGGTGGCGTTCGCGGGCGGGTTGCTGGTGTACGGCACCATAAAGCGCGTATCGGGCCTGCGCCTGAGCCAGGAAGAGGAATACTACGGCGCGGACTTGTCGATCCATAAGATTGGCGCGATCAGTCAGGATTGATCGAGTTGTCGGCCTGCGCGTAAAAACCGTGCAGCAGGCGATAGCGGTTCTGCCGCACTTCATCGACCCGCGCCTGCACCTCTTGGTCCGGCAGGCCCAGCAGGATCAAGGCGTGGGAGGCGAGCATCAGGCTCGACTCCAACAGCTCGGGCACCACTTCGCTGGCGCCCGCGGCTTTCAATTCGGCCAATTGGCTGTCATCGCGGGTCCGCACCAGGATCGGCACCTCGCGGTTGACGCGTCGCGCTTCCTTCAACACCGCCAGGGCCACCTCGGTGTTGTCCACGGCAATCACCACCAGCCGCGCGCGCTCCAGGCCCACCGCACTGAGCAGCGCACCGCGCCGGCAATCGCCGTAATGCACGCTGCTGTCTTCGGTGGCGGCTTCCTGCACCCGTTCCGGGTCGTCATCCAGGGCGATAAACGCTTGTTGTTCCCTGCGCAGAAAACGCCCGATGGATTGCCCGACGCGGCCATACCCGCAAATCACCGCATGTCCGCGCAGCTCGGCGTTGAGCGCGGTGATTTCTTCCAGCTGCACTTGCTGGTTGGGCTTGCGGTGCAGGCGCAAGGCGATGGCCGGCGCGGCGCGCAACAGCAGCGGTGTGAGCAGCATCGAACAGAAGGTGGCGGCGAGCAGCAGGCCATTAAATTCGTCCGGGATCAGCCGGCTCTGCTGCATCTGCGCCATCAAGGCAAAACAGAACTCGCCGCCCTGGGCCAGGGCCAGGCCGCTGCGCCAGGCGGTTTCACTGTCGCTGCCGCGCCACTTGACCAGCGCGGCGACCACGCAGCCTTTGACCAGCATCAAGGTGAGGGTCAGGCCGAGGATCAACAGGCTATGGCTGACGAACAATTGCAGGTCGATCAGCATGCCGATGCTGACGAAAAACAGCCCCAGCAAGATGTCGCGAAACGGGCGGATATCCGCTTCGATCTGATGGCGGTAATGGCTTTCCCCCAGCAGCATGCCGGCGAGAAAGGCACCGAGGGCAGGGGACAGGCCCAGCAGGTGCGTGAGCCACGCAGTGAGCAACACGATCACCAGCGCCAGCAGTACAAACAACTCCGCCGAATGGGACGCGGCCACCTCATGAAACAGGCGCGGCAATAACCAGCGACTGGCCAGCAACAGGCCAACAAACAGCACCACGGTCTTGGCCAACGTCAGCGGCAGCGCGATGTACCAGGCCTGCTCGCCGGTGCCAGCAAACACCGGCACCAGGGTCAGCAGTAATACCGCCACCACGTCCTGGAACAGCAACACGCCAATCGCGTTCTGCCCATGGCTGCTGAAGATTTCGCCGAGGCTGGTCAACTCCTTGCTGACAATGGCCGTGGAGGACAACGCCAACCCCGCGCCCAACAACAACGCAATGCCCGGCGCCACACCGAGGATCATCAGCAACAGCCCCAGCAGCACCCCGCAGCCCAGCACCTGCAAACTGCCCAGGCCAAACACCACGCGGCGCAGGGCGAACATTTTGCTCAGGGAAAACTCCAGGCCCAGGGAGAACAGCAGGAACACCACGCCCAGCTCGGCGAGGTCGGGCAGTTCTTCGCTGTCATTCACCCAGTCCAGGGCGGTCGGCCCCACCGCCAGGCCCACGCACAGGTAGCCCAGCACGGGCGGCAATTGCAGCCGGCGAAACAGGGCAATCACCACCAGGGATGAGGCCAGAATAATCAGCAGGTTGGCAAACACACGCATCTCCGTTGCAAGGGGCAGGCAAAAAAGCCGCGAGAATCGCTGAATCAGTTATAGGCCATGCTGATTTAGGTCACGGTTTATTGTGGCGAGGGAGCTTGTTGTGGCGAGGGAGCTTGCTCCCGCTGGGGCGCGAAGCGGCCCCAAAATCTTGGGAGCGCTGCGCACTTCAGCGGGAGCAAGCTCCCTCGCCACAGGGGGAATGTGGGCATAGAATGATCGCCTACTTTCTGACCGGGTCCATTCGTCATGCTTCCTGAATGCCAGCTGTTCGGCACCCTGGGTTGCCATCTTTGTGAAGTCGCAGAAGCCGTTCTCATGCCGTTCGTCGAACACGGGTTGTTGGTTGAATTGGTCGATATAACCGACCCCGAAGACTTGACCGATGCCTACGGCCTAAGGATTCCGGTACTCCGACGGGCCGACACGGGCGCTGAGCTGGACTGGCCGTTCGACGCCGAACAGGTGGTCGCCTTCCTTCGCTGAGGTTTCGGCGATGGCGGGTTTCCAAATATTAAGTTACTGTATGTTTGTACAGCGATTGAATAGAGGGAACGCCCGTGGTGAATGTTGAACAACTGAAAAGCAGCGTCAATCGCATGTCCGCCGATGTCGTGCGCGATGCGGTGAACGAGCTGCGCCTCGACGGCCTGGTCACGGAAGGCAAGACGCCGTTTAACAAAGTGCACTTCAATACCTGCTTTGCCGAGATCGAGGCGCTGTTCCAGCGCGCCGGTTATCACAAGCAGTTGGATGTGGTGGGTTACCAGGGCTTGCTGTACGCGTTGTACGATCCGGGCCGCTGGGAAGCGGTGGACGTGCTGCGCTGGCTCAAGGAGTTCACCGAGGCCGCCAGCGCCTCGCCGGTGCTGCGGGCGCAATTGGCCAAGGCCTGAGCCATGCGGGATAATGCCCGCCGGTTTTCCCTAGGCTTTACCCATGTCCACTTCGATTTTTATCCCGTCCGAGCACCAGGCCAGCACCTTGTACCTGCCACCCGGGCCTTGGGCCACGGTGCTCGATTGCCTGTGCGAACACTTCCCGGCGATCAGCCGTGAACACTGGCTGGACCGCATCGCGCGGGGTCGGGTGCTGGATGTACACGGAAAGCCGATCCACTTGGGCCTGGCCTACAAGGAAGGCCTGTGCATCTACTACTTCCGCGAAGTGCCGAACGAAAAAGTGATCCCGGTGGAGGAGACCATCCTCTACGCCGACGAACACCTGGTGGTCGCCGACAAGCCGCACTTCCTGCCCGTGACGCCAGCCGGTGAGTACGTCGAGCAAACCCTGCTGCGCCGCTTGATCCGCCGTTTGGACAACCCTTCACTGGTGCCCCTGCACCGCATCGACCGGCACACGGCAGGGCTGGTGCTGTTCTCGGCCAACCCGGCGAGCCGCTCGGCGTATCAACAGCTGTTTCCCACGCGCCAGATCGATAAATTCTACGAAGCCATTGCGCCAGCGCTGCCAGACCTGAGCTTTCCGCTCGTGCATAAAAGCCGCCTGGTGGATGGCGAACCGTTCTTCCGCATGCAGGAAGGTCCCGGCGCCAGCAACACCGAGACGGCGGTTGAGGTGCGCGAGAAGCACGGCGACCTGTGGCGCTACGGCCTGTTCCCCGTGACCGGCAAGAAGCACCAGCTGCGCGTGCACATGACCGCGCTCGGCGCGAGTATCTGCAACGATCCGTTCTACCCCGATGTGCTCAAGGATGCCGTGGACGACTACGCCAACCCGCTGAAACTGCTGGCCCAGGGCGTGCGGTTCATCGACCCGGTGAGCGGCGAAGAGCGCCAGTTCCGCAGCCAGATCACCCTCGACTGGTAACCCCCGCAAACGACAAGGCCCGCACATGGCGGGCCTTGTTGGCAAACGTTAAGACTTACAGGTCTTTAACGGTGCGGACCTGATCCTTGTTGATGCGGGTCTGCTTGCCGTCCAGCTGTTCGAATTCGTAGAAGCCTGAATCCTTGTCGAATTTAGGGGTGTCGACGGCCTGGATTTCGCGACCGTCATTCAGGGTAATCACTGTTGGCGAAGCGCAACCGGCGAGGGTGGCGAGGCCCAGTGCAAGCATGAGAGCGGCGATGGTCCGTTGAGTCATGGTGTTGTCTCCGAGAGAATTCTTTTGAAAAGCTGACCTTGTGACGCGCGAGGCGTCGGCAAAGTTCCTTGTGCAAGGTTCATTCTGACACGCCATGACCGGGGAGTAACAGCTCGGGGGTGTTCAGGTTGGCCAGGCGCGGATCATCGGCCGGGCACTCCAGGCCCACCGCGCCCAGTTTCATGAAGATCTGCCGTGGGCTGCGTTCGCCGGCGTGCCAGGCGGTTTCCACCGCGTCCCGCAGGGACGTGGGCAGGATGCAGATCAGCGGCTCCCAGAATTGACCATGGCGCACCATCACCGGCACAAGGGGATTGCGCTGCGCCGTCTCACGCAACTCGTTCAATAGTCGCGCATCGAGTTGCGGCACATCGCACGGCAGGATCAGCAAGTGCCCATGGCGTGCGCCGCCAAGGCCGGCACGAATCCCGGCGAGCGGGCCGGGGAAGTCCGCGCTGTCGTCGTTGACCAACTGGTCGGCAAACGCCGCGTAGCGTTCGGGGTTGCGATTGCACGAGATAATCAGGTCGTCCGTCAACGGCCGCACCAGGGCGTGCAGATGGGCGATCAACGGTTGGCCGCGCCATTCCAGCAGGCCCTTGTCCAGGCCGCCCATGCGCTGGCCACGGCCACCGGACAACAGCAACACCGAACAGGGCAGGGCAGATGAATCGATAGGCATGGCAGTTCCGCAGCGGCAGCAAAAGGGGGGCCTGTGATATAACACCGGCCTGTTTCTTCGACAACCGGACCGTGCCATGACCGCCAAGGCAGATGCGCCCTTCGTACCCCTGAACATCGCTGTACTGACCGTCAGCGACACCCGCACCCTGGACACCGACACCTCGGGCCAGGTCTTCGTCGACCGCCTCACCGCCGCTGGCCACAACCTGGCCGAGCGCGTGTTGCTCAAGGACGACCTCTACAAGATCCGCGCCCAGGTTGCCCACTGGATCGCCGAAGACGTGGTGCAGGTCGTGCTGATTACCGGCGGCACCGGCTTCACCGGCCGCGACAGCACCCCGGAAGCGGTGAGCTGCCTGCTGGACAAGCAGGTCGACGGCTTTGGCGAACTGTTCCGCCAGATCTCCGTGGCCGATATCGGCACCTCCACCGTGCAATCCCGCGCCCTGGCCGGCCTGGCCAACGGCACCCTGGTGTGCTGCCTGCCGGGTTCGACCAATGCCGTGCGCACCGGCTGGGATGGCATCCTCGCCGAGCAGTTGGACAACCGTCACCGCCCGTGCAACTTCGTACCCCACTTGAAGCAGGCCGAGCCCTGCGCCTCCCGTGGGTAAGCCCGGCAAGACCGGCGCCCTGATGCCGGTGGAAGACGCCTTGGCGCAACTGCTGGCGATGGCCGAGGCCGCGCCGATCCGTGAACCGCACACCTTGCCCTTGGCCGAGTGCGATGGCCGCGTCCTGGCGCACGACCTGATCGCCACCCTCGACCTGCCGCCCTGGCCCAACAGCGCCATGGACGGTTACGCCCTGCGCCTGGCGGACTGGCACGGCGAGCCGCTGGCGGTCAGCCAGCGCATCTTCGCCGGGCAGGCGCCGCAGCCTTTGGCCGCCGGTACCTGCGCGCGCATCTTCACCGGCGCGCCGGTACCCGAAGGTGCCGATTGCGTGGAGATGCAGGAAAACGCCGTGGTCCACGCCGACGAGCGCGTGAGTTTCAGCGAGCCCCTGCACCTGCAGCAGAACATCCGCCCCCAGGGCCAGGAAACCACGGTCGGCGAGTTGGTCTTGAACGCCGGCACACGCCTGGGGCCGATCGAGCTGGGGCTTGCCGCCTCGCTGGGGCGGGACCGCCTTGAAGTCGTACGTCGCCCGCGCGTGGCGGTGCTGTCCACCGGTGACGAGCTGATTGAGCCCGGCCTGCCGCTGGGGCCCGGGCAGATCTACAACAGCAACCGCCGCGTGTTGTGCTCCTGGCTGGAGCGCATGGGCTGTGAAGTGATCGACGCCGGTATCCTGCCCGATGACTTGGAACAGACCCGCACCCGCCTGGCGGGACTGGGCAACGTCGACCTGATCCTGTCCACCGGCGGCGTGTCGGTAGGCGAAGCGGATTTCCTTGGCATTGCCCTGCGTGAAGAAGGCGAGCTGGCGTTGTGGAAACTGGCGATCAAACCAGGCAAGCCGCTGACCTTCGGGCACTTCCGTGGCGTGCCGGTGATCGGCCTGCCGGGCAACCCGGCCTCGACCCTGGTGACCTTTGCACTGTTGGCGCGGCCGTACCTGCTGCGGCGCCAAGGGGTGGCGGATGTCGAGCCGCTGCGCTTCGCAGTGCCGGTGGGGTTCGTGTGGCCCAAACCGGGTAACCGCCGCGAGTACCTGCGCGGGCGCATCGAGCAGGGCAAGGCGATCATCTACCGCAATCAAAGCTCCGGTGTGCTGCGCAGCGCGGCGTGGGCGGAGGGGTTTGTGGAAGTGTTGGAAGGGACGACGTTGGCGGAGGGGGATACAGTCAACTTCATTCCGCTGAGTGAAGTCCTTAACTGACAGTGAAGATCCAATGTGGGAACGGGCTTGTGTGGGAGCGGGCTTGAACTGGTCAAGTAATCTTGGACACCGATTAAGGTTCACG
>NZ_JANLGL010000060.1:0-31334 GCF_024655625.1 Pseudomonas sp. 18.1.10 | reverse complement strand
GGTATATCAGTCATAGATGAGGTGACTGATCCACCGCATTCGCGAGCAAGCCCGCTCCCACATTTGTTATGCGGCAATCCTGACAATAGCGGCAACCCGGATTGCCGCTTTACTGGCGCCACGCGGAAACGGCTTGCCGCTTTTCTGGCATTGCCATCGGCAATCTGCCCTCAAACCCTTTAAATACGGGCTCAGCATAAACTGGCACACACCTTGCTATAACCCTGCTAACGAACAGCAGGTCAGCCTAAAGGTTTCCGCCATGAGCATCAGCTTCGATAAAGCGCTCGGTATCCACGAACAAGCCCTGGGCTTTCGCGCCCAGCGTGCCGAAGTCCTGGCCAACAACATTGCCAACGCCGATACCCCGAACTACAAGGCTCGGGACCTGGACTTCTCCGCCGTGCTCGCTGCACAGCAGGACAAGACCAAGAACGGCACCTTCGCCTTGAACATGACCAACAACCGTCATATCGAAGCGCAAGGCCTGAGCAGTGGGGATGAGTCGCTGCTGTATCGCACGCCGATGCAGCCGTCGATCGACCAGAACACCGTCGACGCCCAGCTGGAGCAATCGGCCTACGCCGAGAACTCGGTGAACTTTCAGGCCAGCTTTACCCTGCTCAACAGCAAATTCAAAGGGCTGATGTCAGCCCTGCGTGGAGAGTAAGCCATGTCCCTGTCCAGTGTTTTCAATATTGCCGGTAGTGGCATGAGCGCCCAGACCACGCGCCTGAACACCGTCGCCAGTAACATCGCCAACGCCGAGACCGTGTCGTCGAGCATTGACCAGACCTACCGCGCCCGTCACCCGGTGTTCGCCACCATGTTCCAGGGCGGCCAGAGCGGTGGCAGCGATTCGCTGTTCCAGGACCAGGGCAATGCCGGCTCCGGCGTGCAGGTGCTGGGCGTGGTCGAAGACCAAAGCAACCTGGAAGCCCGCTACGAGCCTAACCACCCGGCTGCGAACGAAAAGGGTTACGTCTACTACCCCAACGTCAACGTGGTCGAGGAAATGGCCGACATGATTTCCGCCAGCCGTTCGTTCCAGACCAACGCGGAAATGATGAACACCGCCAAAACCATGATGCAGAAGGTCCTGACCCTGGGTCAGTGATAAGGGGCGCCAAATAATGGCCATTGTTGATACCACTACCAACACGGCGGTCCAGGACCTTTTCAACACCAAGGTCAAGACCGCCACGAACAACGTTGCGAGCACCGCCACTGCGGCCACGGGCAACCAGTCCCTGGGCAAGGATGCGTTCCTGCAACTGCTGGTCACCCAGCTGAAGAACCAGAACCCGCTGTCGCCCCAGGACAACGGCGCGTTCGTGGCCCAGCTGGCGCAATTCAGCAGCCTGGAAGGCATCAACACCCTGAACGACTCGGTGAATGCGATCTCCAGCAACTTCAGCTCGTCGCAAGCGCTGCAAGCGTCGTCGCTGGTGGGGCGTTCGATCATCACCCAGACCGACAAGGCCCTGGTGGATACCAGCAAGAGCATGACCGGTTCCGTCGCAGTGACGTCGGCGGTGGGCAACGTCTCGGTGAAGATCACCGACAAAGACGGCAATGTGGTCCGCACCGTCGATATGGGCGCGCAGAGCGCCGGTACGGCCGACTTTATCTGGGATGGCAAGAACGACAAGGGTGAGGTTGCCGCAGCTGGCACTTACACCTTTACCGCCACCACCAAGAATGACAAAGGCGACGCGGTTGTCCTGGCGACTTCGCTGCCAGCCACCGTCACCAGCGTGACCTTGAGCAAGACCGGCGGCGAAATGCTGCTGAACCTTGCCGGCGGCATGGGCAGCGTCAAGCTGTCGCAAATTCAGACTATCGGTACATAGAGCCGGCTAAATACGGCAGAGGGAGAGAAACATGTCTTTTAACATCGGCCTTAGCGGCCTCTATGCGGCCAACAAACAACTGGACGTGACCGGCAACAACATCGCCAACGTCGCGACCACCGGCTTCAAATCGTCCCGTGCGGAATTCGCCGATATCTACGCCGCGTCCAAGCTCGGCACCGGCCAGAACACCATCGGCAACGGCGTGAACCTGGCGGCCGTGTCCCAGCAGTTCACCCAGGGTGAAGTGAACGCCAGCGGCGGCATCCTGGACATGGCGATCCAGGGCGGCGGTTTCTTCGTGCAGAAGGGCAGCGACGGTTCGCTGGAATACACCCGTAGCGGTGCCTTCCGTGCCGACAAAGACGGCTACATCACCAACAACACCGGCACCTCGCGCCTGCAGGGCTATGCGGCTGACGAAAATGGCAAGATCACCAAGGGTGGCCTGGTCGACCTGCAACTGAACCTGGCCAACCTGCCGCCAAAGGCGTCCACCAAAGTGGATTCCAGCAGCAACCTGAACTCCTCCGAGCCGGTCATCGACCAGAGCAAGAAGCCGTTCGATCCGCTGAAGACCGATACCTTCACCACGTCCTACAGCACCACGCTGTACGACTCCCAGGGCAACGCCCACCCGATGGTGCAGTACGTGGTGAAAACCGACGCCAACGAATGGCAGTCGTACACCTTGATTGATGGCCGCAACCCTGACGGTACGCCGCCAACCGGTAACGCTACGGACATGAAGCCGCCTGTGCCTTCGACGTTGACCTTCGACGGTGCCGGTAACCTCAAGAGCATCGTGACCGGCGGTGTGGCTGGCACGACCTTGACCATCAAGGATTGGGTGCCGGGTACGGTGACCGACGGCGTCTGGAAGGCCAACGACGCGACGGCGAACAAGGACGGCATTGCGATCAACATGTCCAACGTCACCCAATACAACTCGGCCACCTACCGCAACCCGCCGGTCACCGATGGCTACGCCACCGGCCAGATCACCGGCCTGAAAGTCGACGGTAACGGCGTGCTGTTCGCCACCTTCAGCAACCAGCAGAGCAAGGCCATTGGCCAGATCTCCCTGGCCAGCTTCAACAACGAACAGGGCCTGCAACCGGCTGGCGGCACCACCTGGAGAGAGACTTTTGCTTCGGGCCAGCCGGGCTATGACTCTCCGCAAGCGGGCACCCTGGGTTCGATCGTGGCCGGTTCCCTGGAGAACTCCAACGTCAACCTGACCAACGAGCTGGTGGACCTTATCAAGGCCCAGAGCAACTACCAGGCGAACGCCAAGACCATCTCCACCCAGAGCACCATCATGCAGACCATCATTCAGATGACGTGATGCTGTTTGCCTGAACTTCCAGAAGAAAGAAACCCCTCGGCTGAGGGGTTTTTTTTTGAATTTCGGGAGGGGGCTGTCCGCTCAGAGAACTCGCGTTTTGTTGGAACTGCCTGCCCCTTTTGCTCCACCTATTGAGCCACTAGGTTTGCAAGGGGCGAAGGCTATGTGGGACGGATTAATATCAGGCAACAGGGATCGGATGTATTGGTCTGCTGGGGCGAGTGCACCGCGCATTGATGAAGCGCAAGACAGCACAGTTGCAGATAAGGAGGCTGTTTTAAACCTGCTCAAGGAGCTGGAAGAAGCCCAGAAAACCTTCAAGAGCCAGACGGTTCGAGACTTGCGTGACAAGCTGAATGATTTGCGCGAGACGTTAGGGGAGGGCAGGTTCAAGGAGATTATTGAGCAGCTCAAGAAAGACGCGCCTAACAGTTGGCTTGAGTTTTTGAAGGCACTGTTCCCTGAGCTGTTTCCAGATCAAGCGTCTACCGATGTTGGATCGCAGTCAGGTGGCGGGGGGGGAGGAGGTGGCGGTGGCGGTGGTGGTGGTGTAAGCGGTGGCAGCGGTCGCTACGAGGGCGGGGGGTTAGACCGTGGGGGTCTGGGGCTGGGAGAGTCGGTGGGTAACTTGCCGGTCACGGCGGGAACCCATCAAACCAATTTCGAGCCGGGTAGCTACAAACCTGGCGAAATGCCGAAAAATCTCTTTCCCGGTGCCTATCAGGGACAAGAAGGTAATTGCGGGGCTATCTCGGCTTGTAAGGCCATGATTGCGCAGTATGGGCCAGCGGGTGTGTTTAAGGACGTCCAGCGGGATTCGGCGGGCAATTATGATGTAACGCTTAAAGACGGTAATGTTGTCCGGGTTACGCAGGCGCAGTACCGCGAGTCAGCAGCAAGGGCTCAACTACAAGGACAGGATCCAAAGTTGCTTGGGTTTATGAATCTTATGTTGGCCGTGAACAACGTTCAGGCAATGAAGCAGCGTAACGATGGGATTTCCGGGAGAAATTTCAGCGAAGCCATTAACAGCATCAATAATGGGGAGTGGGCTAAGGAGACTTTTGATCGGTTGGGCTACGAAAATCTCGTAGACAGAGTCAGTCCTTCTGAGTTGGCCAGGGGCAGGCCCGGCACCTTGGATAACGCGACACATTCGGTGGCGGTAATAGGTGGTAGTGAGGATCGATGGGGTACGAAATTCGGCGGTGCGCGTACTGATCCCAATTTGATTGCCTGGGGCTTCAAGCGGGGATACGCGTAAGTAAAAAGAGGGGTTTCCTGCAAACAAAACCCCCTGTAAGCCCGGTTGAAATCCTGGGCTTACAGGGGGCTGACTGTTTCAGATAGTTAAACCTGAAAGTGCCTCAGCTTATTGGCAAGCTTCGCAATCCGGCTCGTCGATCGCGCAGGCTTTTGGCACTGGCGCCGGACCGGCAGGGGCAGCGAGCACCGAATCATCACCGTGGTTGCCGCTGGAAACAGCGTTCAGCTTACCGGTGTTGATGGTCGATTTCTCGGTGCTGGTCGCGGCCAGGGCACGGAGGTAGTAAGTGGTTTTCAGGCCACGGTACCAAGCCATGCGGTAGGTCACGTCCAGCTTCTTGCCCGATGCGCCGGCGATGTACAGGTTCAGGGACTGGGCCTGGTCGATCCACTTCTGACGACGGCTGGCGGCGTCAACGATCCACTTGGTGTCCACTTCGAAGGCGGTCGCGTAGAGCTCTTTGAGTTCTTGCGGGATGCGCTCGATCTGCTGCACCGAACCGTCGTAGTACTTCAGGTCGTTAATCATGACCGAGTCCCACAGGCCGCGGGCTTTCAGGTCGCGAACCAGGTACGGGTTGATCACGGTGAATTCGCCCGACAGGTTCGATTTCACATACAGGTTCTGGTAGGTCGGTTCGATCGACTGCGATACGCCAGTGATGTTGGCGATGGTCGCGGTCGGCGCGATGGCCATGATGTTGGAGTTACGAATACCTTTCTGCACACGGGCACGTACCGGCGCCCAGTCCAGGGTTTCGTTCAGGTCAACGTCGATGTACTTCTGGCCACGGGCTTCGATCAGGATCTGTTGCGAATCCAGCGGCAGGATGCCCTTGGACCACAGCGAACCCTGGAACGTCTCGTAGGCGCCGCGCTCGTCGGCCAGGTCGCAGGAAGCCTGGATCGCGTAGTAGCTGACCGCTTCCATGGACTTGTCGGCGAACTCGACCGCAGCATCCGAACCGTAAGGAATGTGCTGCAGGTACAGCGCGTCCTGGAAGCCCATGATGCCCAGGCCGACCGGACGGTGCTTGAAGTTGGAGTTCTGCGCCTGTGGCACCGAGTAGTAGTTGATGTCGATCACGTTATCGAGCATGCGCACTGCGGTGTTGACGGTACGTTCCAGCTTGGCGGTGTCCAGCTTGCCATTGACGATGTGGTTCGGCAGGTTGATCGAGCCCAGGTTGCAAACGGCGATCTCGTCCTTGTTGGTGTTCAAGGTGATCTCGGTGCACAGGTTCGAGCTGTGGACCACGCCCACGTGCTGCTGCGGGCTGCGCAGGTTGCACGGGTCTTTGAAGGTCAGCCATGGGTGGCCGGTTTCAAACAGCATGGACAGCATCTTGCGCCACAGGTCTTTGGCCTGGATGGTCTTGAACAGCTTGATCTTGCCCGGGTACTGGGACAGGGCTTCGTAGTACTCGTAGCGCTCTTCGAAGGCCTTGCCGGTCAGGTCGTGCAGGTCCGGCACTTCGGACGGCGAGAACAGGGTCCACTGGCCGTCATCGAAGACACGCTTCATGAACAGGTCAGGGATCCAGTTGGCGGTGTTCATGTCGTGGGTACGACGACGATCATCACCGGTGTTCTTGCGCAGCTCGATGAACTCTTCAATGTCCATGTGCCAGGTTTCCAGGTAGGCACACACTGCGCCTTTGCGCTTGCCGCCCTGGTTGACCGCTACGGCGGTGTCGTTCACCACTTTCAGGAACGGTACAACGCCCTGGGACTTGCCGTTGGTGCCCTTGATGTACGAACCCAGTGCACGCACCGGCGTCCAATCGTTGCCCAGGCCGCCAGCGAATTTGGACAACATGGCGTTGTCGTGGATCGCGTGGTAGATGCCCGACAGGTCGTCCGGCACGGTGGTCAGGTAGCAGCTGGACAGCTGTGGACGCAGGGTGCCGGCGTTGAACAGCGTCGGTGTGGACGACATGTAGTCGAAGGACGACAACAGGTTGTAGAACTCGATGGCGCGGTCTTCTTTGTGCTTCTCTTCAATCGCCAGGCCCATGGCCACGCGCATGAAGAACACTTGCGGCAGTTCGAAGCGGATACCGTCCTTGTGGATGAAGTAACGGTCGTACAGGGTTTGCAGGCCCAGGTACGTGAACTGCTGGTCGCGCTCGTGGTTGATCGCCTTGCCGAGTTTTTCCAGGTCGAAAGTGGCCAGGATCGGGTTCAGCAATTCGAATTCGATACCTTTGGCGATATAGGCTGGAAGCGCCTTGGCGTACAGGTCGGCCATCTCGTGGTGGGTGGCGCTGTCGGCAACGCCGAGGAAGCCCAGGCCTTCGGCACGCAGGGTGTCCATCAGCAGGCGCGCGGTCACGAACGAATAGTTCGGCTCGCGTTCAACCAGGGTACGGGCGGTCATCACCAGGGCGGTGTTGACGTCGGTCAGGGCCACGCCGTCGTACAGGTTCTTCAGGGTTTCGCGCTGGATCAGGTCACCATCGACTTCTTCCAGGCCTTCGCAGGCCTCGGTGATGATGGTGTTCAGGCGGCCCAGGTCCAGCGGTGCAAACGTACCGTCGGCCAGGGTGATGCGGATCGACGGGTGAGCTTGCACGGCCGCTTCTTCGGCCGGGGTGCGCACGGCGCGCTCTTTGGAGCGGGCGTCACGGTAGATCACGTAGTCGCGGGCTACTTTCTGCTCGCCGGCACGCATCAGGGCCAGTTCGACCTGGTCCTGGATTTCTTCGATGTGGATGGTGCCGCCCGATGGCATGCGACGCTTGAAGGTCGCAGTGACTTGTTCGGTCAGGCGGGCAACGGTGTCGTGGATGCGCGACGAAGCGGCAGCGGTGCCGCCTTCAACTGCAAGAAACGCTTTGGTGATGGCGACGGTGATTTTGTCATCGGTGTAAGGAACGACAGTGCCGTTACGCTTGATCACGCGCAGTTGGCCGGGTGCGGTGGCGGACAGATCCAGGTTCGAATCAGCGGCCTGCGTCACGGAGCCTTGCGGGTTCTCGCGAGTTGTGTCGGTTTGCATGGGGGGTTGTCTCCACGTTCTATATTTGATTGCGAGTGCCAGGCTCTTCCTGCAACACCCGTACCGTTTTCCATATCGGGGAATGGGAAACAGCTGCCATCCGCGTGAGCGGTTTGGTCTACTGAAAAATCGGTTGGTTCCCTACTGCGTCAGCAATAAAACCCTTGAATTTCGCACCACTTGTGTGGTTGGGCAATTCGGTCAAAAACCCCACATATAGGGTCTGTCGTGAGGCCGAGGTACAAGATAATGCGTTTCGGAAGGGTTGGCAACGCAGTAACCTGTGGATAACGCTGTGGGTAAAATGTGTATGAAAGGTAGAACCTGCGTGTAGGCCGCATTGCTGCTGCGTTACGCCGTTTGTCATGAAATATTTCCGGCTCAAAACAGCTGGGCCGTTTTCGAAGGGCGCGAACCCTATCACAGATTATCGCGATCACCGAATGGATTTCCCGCCTTGTGCTACCGGCCATGAGCATGGCTACAATCGGCCTCTGTTATGCCTCTAAAACATGACAAACAGGGTACGGCCGACGGAGCACTAAATGTGGGAGCCGGCTTGCCCGCGAAGGCGGTGTATCAGCAGCACATTCAGTGACTGACACTGCGCTTTCGCGAGCAAGCCCGCTCCCACATTTAAATCTGCAGCGGTCATAAGAACGTCTAATAACAACGAGGACCACCCGTGGAGCAAGAAGCCTGGCAAATACTGATCGTCGAGGACGACGAGCGATTGGCCGAGTTGACCCGTGATTACCTGGAAAGCAACGGCCTGCGCGTCGCGGTGGAAGGTAACGGCGCCCTGGCCGCGGCGCGGATCATCGCCGAACAACCGGACCTGGTGATCCTCGACCTTATGCTGCCCGGCGAAGACGGCCTGAGCATCTGCCGCAAGGTGCGCGAGCGCTATGACGGCGTGATCCTGATGCTCACCGCGCGCACCGACGACATGGACCAGGTGCTCGGCCTCGACATGGGCGCCGACGACTACGTGTGCAAACCCGTGCGCCCACGCCTCTTATTGGCGCGCATCCAGGCCCTGCTGCGGCGCAGCGAACCGGCCGAACCGGTCCACGTAGAAAGCCGCCGCCTGCAATTCGGCCCGCTGGTGGTGGACAACGCCCTGCGTGAGGCCTGGTTGCAGGATGGCAGTATCGAACTGACCAGCGCCGAGTTCGACCTTTTATGGCTGCTGGTGGCGAATGCCGGGCGCATCCTGTCTCGCGAAGAGATTTTCATCGCCCTGCGCGGCATCGGCTACGACGGCCAGGACCGCTCCATTGATGTGCGCATTTCGCGCATCCGCCCAAAAATAGGCGACGACCCGATCCACCCGCGCCTCATCAAGACCATCCGCAGCAAAGGCTACCTGTTCGTCCCCGAAGCCGCCGCCGATATGCCGCTGTGAACTCGATCTTCCTGCGCATCTACGGCGGCATGTGCGCGGCGCTGATCCTGGTGGCGCTGCTCGGCGTGCTGGCCCTGCACCTGCTCAACGAGGTACGCAGCGGCCAGTACCGCGAGCGCCTGGCCCACGGCACTTTTGCGCTGATGGGCGACAACCTCAAGCCCATGAGCCCCATCGAGCGCCAGCGCGCCCTGGCGGTGTGGGAGCGCTTGCTCGGCATTCCCCTGGAACTGCGCAGCCTCAGCGACGCGCAGTTGGACCTGAGCCAGCGCAATCGCCTGCAACGCGGCCAGGTGCTGGTGCAGCAGACCGGCCCCCATGCGGCGCGGGTGCTGCGCCTGGTCAGCGAGCAGGAGTCGCTGGTGTTGACCGGCGAAGTGCAGCAGATCAGCGAGCAATTGGCCCGTGCGACGATTTACCTGCTGGCCGATGAGCTGGTGCGCTACCCCGTCGCCGAGCAGCCGCAGCGCCTGGCCGATATAAAGGAAGCCAAGGGCTTTGGCTTCGAGATGCACCTGATGGCTCTCGACCAGGCCGATATGGACGACGACCAGCGCCGTCGCGTCGCGGAAGGCGACACGGTGATGGCCCTGGGCAAGGGCGGCGATTCGATCCGCGTGTTTGCCGGCATGGTCGGCACGCCGTGGGTGTTGGAAATCGGCCCGTTGTATCAGATGAACCCGTACCCGCCGCAATGGCTGATCCTCATCGCGTTGATCGGCCTGACCCTGATCGGCTTGATCGTCTATCTATTGGTGCGCCAGTTGGAGCGGCGCCTCAAAGGCCTGGAAGCCGCCGCCACACGGATCGCCAAAGGCAACCTGGAAGTGCGCGTGCCCGCCCGTGGCGCCGACTCGGTGGGGCGCCTGGCGGCGGCCTTTAATGGCATGGCCGAGCACTTGCAGCAACTGCTGGCGATCCAGCGTGAGCTGGTGCGTGCCGTGTCCCACGAATTGCGCACACCGGTGGCGCGCCTGCGTTTCGGCCTGGAGATGGTCGGCGATGCCACCACGCCAGAAGCGCGGCACAAATACCTGGAGGGCATGGACAGCGATATCCAGGACCTCGACGGCCTGGTGGACGAAATGCTCACCTATGCCCGCCTGGAGCAGGGCGCGCCGGAGCTGAATTTCCAGCGTGTCGACCTCAGTGCGTTGCTCGACCAGGTGATCGGCGAATTATCGCCACTGCGCCCGCAGGTCTCGGTCAGCCGGGGCATTTGCCTGTCCTCGGCGCATTGGGATGACGCCTGGGTCGAAGCCGAACCGCGCTACCTGCACCGCGCCCTGCAAAACCTGGTGAGCAACGCCATGCGGCACGCTCAGGGTCAAGTCATCATCAGCTACCAGGTGGGGCAGGTGCGTTGCCGCATCGATGTGGAGGACGACGGCCCGGGCGTGCCGGAAAGCGCCTGGGAGCGCATCTTCACGCCGTTCTTGCGCCTGGACGACAGCCGTACCCGTGCATCGGGCGGGCATGGGCTGGGGTTGTCGATTGTGCGGCGGATTATCTATTGGCATGGTGGGCGGGCGTTGATCGGCAAGAGCAACAATTTGGGTGGAGCTTGTTTCAGCCTGAGTTGGCCCAGGGATCAGGAGAAACCCTGATACCGCTTTCGCGAGCAAGCCCGCTCCCACATCTTTACCGCGTTGTGTCAGATAGTCAGGCGGCGACGGGCACCCGGCTGGTATGCCAGATCAGCACCTTGCTGACCCGGTTGTCCTCGGTCTCGAGGATTTCCAGGCGGTAACGGCCGATCTTCAGGCACACCGCGCAATCGGGAATGGTCTCCAGCGCTTCGGTCACCAAGCCATTGAGGGTCTTGGGGCCGTCGCTGGGCAGGTGCCAGTTGAGGCTCTTGTTCAGTTCGCGGATCGACGCGGCGCCATCGACAATGTAGCGGCCATCGGGCTGCGCTTCGATATGCGGGTTGTCCGCACCCTGTTCGCTTTCGAATTCGCCGACGATTTCTTCAAGGATGTCTTCCAGGGTGACAATGCCCAGCACTTCGCCGTATTCGTCCACCACCATGCCCAGGCGGCGCTGCTGTTTGTGGAAGTTCAGCAGTTGCAGTTGCAGCGGCGTGCTTTCCGGGACGAAGTAGGGTTCGTGGCAGGCGGCGAGCAACGCTTCCTTGGTCAGGCTGGCGTCGGGTAGCAGGTGCTGGATCTGCCGGGTGTTGAGGACGGCTTCGACCTGATTGATATCGCTGTGGAATACCGGCAGGCGGGTGCGCTGGGACGTGCGCAGTTGCTCGATGATCTCGTCGATCGAGTCATCCAGGTTGATGCCGTCCACTTCGCTGCGCGGCACCAGGATGTCGTTGACGGTGATGTTGTCCAGGGCGTGGATGCCCGGCATGCCGGGCGTGCGGCTTTCGTCGGCCTGCGGCTCGGGTTCGTCATCATGGTCGGGCAACGGCTCGTCGCTCTTTTTCACCACGCCGGACTTGCGCGCGAAGGGGCGCAACAGCAACAGGCTGATGCCATTGAGCAGCCAGGCCAGGGGATAAAGGATTTTCAGCGGCACGCCCAGCAGCGTGTTGCCAAAGCCCAGCACCGCCTGCGGATAGCGCGTGGCGAGGGCGCGGGGCAGGTAGTCGGCTAGGATCAGCAGGATCGCGCAGGAAATCATCCAGCCCAGCCAAGGGCCGTTTTGCGCCCAGGCGTAGATCGCCAGCAGCGTGCAGAGGATCACCACCGCCGCACGGCACAGGCTGTTGCACAGGATCAGGCTGTTGCGTGGGAAATTCAGGCGGGCCGCCGCCTTGTCACCCTGGCGTGTACCGGGGCGCAGGGCCAGCAGGTGTTGTTGTGCGGCTTCGATGGCGGTAAAAAGCGCCGCCCATAACACCAGCAAGGCGATTACCGCGAGCATCGGCCCCAGGGGCAAGTTGTCCATGATCGCTGCCCGTCAGATATGCAGGATGTATTCGCGAACCAGCTTGCTGCCGAAATAGGCCAGCATCAGCAGGCAGAAACCGGCCAGGGTCCAGCGGATCGCCTTGTGCCCGCGCCAGCCCAGGCGGTTGCGGCCCCACAGCAGCACGCTGAACACGACCCAGGCCAGGCACGCCAGCAGGGTCTTGTGCACCAGGTGTTGGGCAAACAGGTTTTCGACGAACAGCCAGCCGGAGATCAGCGACAGCGACAGCAGCGTCCAGCCGGCCCAGAGGAAACCGAACAGCAGGCTTTCCATGGTTTGCAGCGGCGGGAAGTTCTTGATTAGCCCGGACGGGTGCTTGTGCTTGAGCTGGTGGTCCTGCAGCAGCAGGAGCAGGGACTGGAACACCGCGATGGTGAACATGCCGTAGGCCAGGATCGATAGCAGGATGTGCGCGAGGATGCCCGGCTCCTCATCGATCACCTGGACGGTACCGGTGGGGGCGAATTGCGACAGCAGCACCGTCAGCACGCCGAGGGGGAATAGCAGGACGAGCAGGTTCTCCACCGGGATGCGCGAGCAGGCGATCAGCGTCAAGGCGATCACGGCCGCTGCGATCAGGCTGGCGGCGCTGAAAAAATCCAGGCCTAGGCCGACTGGCGTCATCAGGTGGGTAAACAGGCTGGCAGCGTGGGCCAGCAGGGCCGCGACGCCAAGGCCGACCAGCAGGCGTTTGTCCGCCTTGGTGCCTTGGGCCAGACGAGTGCCCTGATAGAGAGTCGCAGCGGCATACAACAGGGCGGCGGCGAGGCTGGGTAGCAAACTGGGTGACAAAGGGAGCATAAATCCTGTTAGGCAAGCCCGAAAGGCGCTGAGTTTGGCATACCCCCGCGTAACACGAAAGACTCTCAGGCCAGACAGCGGGTGTGCATGGCGGCAGTCTTCGCTATAATCCGCGACCTGCCCACGCCGCAGGCTCGCCGAGCGCTGTTTTTAATAGCGATTTACCACAGCCTGGGCCGTCATTACCTCGGTCTACCACTGCATTTCGATGAGTAGGGCCTGAAAGGAACGCGCATGTTTGAAAACTTGACTGACCGTCTCTCGCAGACGCTGCGCCACGTAACCGGCAAGGCCAAGCTGACCGAGGACAATATCAAAGACACCCTGCGCGAAGTGCGCATGGCGTTGCTGGAAGCCGACGTGGCCTTGCCCGTGGTGAAGGACTTCGTCAACTCGGTCAAAGAGCGCGCAGTGGGCACCGAAGTGTCCCGCAGCCTGACGCCGGGCCAGGCCTTCGTGAAGATCGTCCAGGCCGAACTCGAAAGCCTGATGGGCGCGGCGAACGAAGATTTGAACCTCAGCGCCGTGCCACCGGCCGTCGTGCTGATGGCCGGTCTGCAAGGTGCGGGTAAGACCACTACCGCCGGCAAGCTGGCGCGCTTCCTTAAAGAGCGCAAGAAGAAGTCCGTGATGGTGGTGTCGGCCGACGTCTACCGTCCGGCGGCGATTAAACAGCTGGAAATGCTTGCGGGCGAAGTGGGTGTGACCTTCTTCCCGTCCGACCTGAGCCAGAAGCCGGTCGACATTGCCAACGCGGCTATTAAAGAAGCCAAGCTGAAGTTCATCGACGTGGTCATCGTCGATACTGCCGGTCGCCTGCACATCGATGAAGAGATGATGGGCGAGATCAAGGCGCTGCATGCCGCGATCAACCCGGTCGAGACGCTGTTCGTGGTCGATGCCATGACCGGCCAGGATGCGGCCAACACCGCCAAGGCCTTCGGCGATGCACTGCCGCTGACCGGCGTGATCCTCACCAAGGTCGACGGTGACGCCCGTGGCGGTGCCGCACTGTCGGTGCGTGCCATTACCGGCAAGCCGATCAAGTTCATCGGTATGGGCGAGAAGAGCGAAGCGCTCGAGCCGTTCCACCCGGAGCGTATCGCCTCGCGCATCCTTGGCATGGGCGACGTGCTCAGCCTGATCGAGCAGGCCGAAGCCACGCTCGACAAGGACAAGGCCGACAAGCTGGCCAAGAAGCTGAAGAAGGGCAAGGGCTTCGACCTCGAAGACTTCCGTGACCAGCTGCAACAGATGAAGAACATGGGCGGCCTCGGCGGCCTGATGGACAAGCTGCCGAACATCGGCGGTGTGAACCTGGCGCAGATGGGCAATGCCCAGGGCGCGGCAGAGAAGCAGTTCAAGCAGATGGAAGCCATCATCAACTCCATGACCCCGGCCGAGCGCCGCGACCCTGAGCTTATCAGCGGTTCGCGCAAGCGTCGGATCGCCATGGGTTCCGGCACCCAGGTGCAGGACATCGGTCGCTTGATAAAGCAACACAAGCAGATGCAGAAGATGATGAAGAAATTCTCCGCAAAAGGCGGAATGGCCAAGATGATGCGCGGCATGGGCGGTATGTTGCCCGGCGGCGGCATGCCGAAAATGTAAAGAATTCGAGCGGGAGCCTGCTCCTGCTCCGACCCACAAGGACGTGGGATCTCCAGCAAACCCGCGGTTAGCGGGAGCTGACTTGCCGTTTTAACCGACGGCTCTATAGCAGATCTGAATGGCACGCCGATAGGCGCCAGAAAAAGACATTTGCAAAAGTCCGGATATTCCTTAGAATATGCGGCCTTTCGGGCACCTATGCCCGCTGTGCATTTAGATTTGCAGCACCGACTACAGGAACGATGTTCACATGCTAACAATCCGTCTTGCCCTTGGCGGCTCCAAAAAGCGCCCGTTTTACCACTTGACCGTAACTGACAGCCGCAACCCACGTGACGGCTCTCACAAGGAACAAGTTGGCTTCTTCAACCCGATCGCTCGTGGTCAAGAAGTTCGTCTGTCCGTGAACCAAGAGCGCGTAGCCTACTGGCTGAGCGTTGGTGCACAGCCATCCGAGCGCGTTGCCAAGCTGTTGAAAGACTCGGCTAAGGCCGCAGCCTGAGCAATATGAACGCGACGCCAGCTGTTGCTGATGATTTGATCGTTATTGGCAAGATTTACTCTGTTCATGGCGTTCGCGGCGAAGTGAAGGTGTATTCCTTTACTGATCCGACTGAAAACCTGTTGCAGTACAAAACCTGGACGCTCAAGCGCGAGGGTAGTGTGAAACAGGTCGAGCTGGTCAGTGGACGCGGGAGCGACAAGTTCCTGGTCGCAAAGCTCAAGGGTCTTGATGATCGTGAAGAAGCTCGTCTTCTGGCCGGTTATGAGATCTGCGTGCCGCGCAACCTGTTCCCTGAATTGACCGACGGCGAGTACTACTGGTACCAGCTGGAAGGTCTGAAGGTTGTTGACCAACTCGGGCAATTGCTCGGGAAAATCGACCATCTTCTGGAAACCGGCGCCAATGATGTAATGGTGGTCAAGCCTTGCGCTGGCAGCCTGGATGATCGCGAACGCCTGTTGCCCTATACGGAGCAATGCGTGTTGGCCGTCGACCTGGCCGCAGGCGAGATGAAGGTGGAATGGGATGCGGACTTCTAAGCGTGGCTAATTTGCGCATTGAAGTGATCAGTTTGTTTCCCGAGATGTTTTCCGCCATCAGCGAGTACGGCATCACCAGTCGGGCGGTGAAACAGGGGCTGTTGCAGCTGACCTGTTGGAACCCGCGAGACTACACGACGGATCGACATCACACTGTGGACGATCGCCCATTTGGCGGTGGCCCGGGCATGGTGATGAAGATCAAGCCCCTGGAAGACGCGTTGGCCCAGGCCAAGGCCGCAGCCGGGGAGAAGGCGAAGGTAATTTACCTGTCCCCTCAAGGCCGCCAGCTGAAACAGGCTGCGGTACGCGACATGGCGAATGAGGAAGCATTGATCCTGATTGCCGGTCGCTATGAAGGCATTGACGAGCGTTTTATTGATGCTCACGTCGATGAAGAGTGGTCGATTGGGGACTATGTCCTGTCTGGCGGCGAGCTGCCGGCGATGGTCCTGATAGATGCGGTTACACGACTGCTGCCTGGAGCTTTAGGGCATGCGGACTCCGCGGAGGAAGATTCCTTCACGGATGGTTTGCTGGATTGCCCGCACTACACCCGACCGGAGGTGTATGCGGATCAGCGTGTTCCCGACGTATTGCTAAGTGGCAATCACGCACACATCCGGCGTTGGCGTTTACAGCAGTCCCTTGGTCGGACCTATGAACGACGCGCCGATCTTCTGGAAAGCCGCTCGCTTTCTGGAGAAGAGAAGAAGCTGCTCGAGGAATACATCCTCGCGCGGGACGATAGTTAACAACGTATCGATGGTAGGTCCATTGACTTACCTTAGGAGCACAGCATGACTAACAAAATCATCCTTGCACTCGAAGCAGAGCAGATGACCAAAGAGATCCCTACCTTTGCCCCGGGCGACACCATTGTCGTTCAGGTGAAAGTGAAGGAAGGCGACCGTTCGCGTCTGCAAGCGTTCGAAGGCGTGGTAATTGCCAAGCGTAACCGTGGTGTGAACAGTGCTTTCACTGTTCGTAAAATCTCCAACGGTGTTGGCGTAGAGCGTACTTTCCAGACCTACAGCCCGCAAATCGACAGCATGGCCGTTAAACGTCGCGGTGACGTACGTAAAGCCAAGCTGTACTACCTGCGTGACCTGTCCGGTAAAGCAGCTCGCATCAAGGAAAAACTGGCTTAAGTCCAGCTTCCCGATGCAGAAAAAAGCAGCCTACGGGCTGCTTTTTTGTGCCTGAAATTTGTCTATTTGCCGGTATTTGTCAATGACCACCCGCCTCGAAGAAATCCAGCGTCGTACCGACCTGTCCGTGACCCATGTGACCAAGGCGGTGTTCCCGCCGACCACCAACCACCACAACACCCTGTTCGGCGGCACCGCATTGGCCTGGATGGACGAAGTGTCGTTCATCACCGCCACGCGGTTTTGCCGATTGCCGTTGGTGACGGTGTCCACCGACCGTATCGACTTCAATCATGCGATCCCTGCCGGCTCCATTGTTGAGCTGATCGGCCGTGTGATCAAAGTGGGTAACACCAGCCTCAAGGTTGAAGTGGAAGTGTTTGTCGAGAGCATGAGTGCTGATGGCCGTGAAAGGGCGATCCAGGGTGTGTTCAGTTTTGTGGCGATTGATGCCGATAAGCGCCCGGTACCGGTGTTGCCTGGGTTTGTTGACTGACTGGAGACCGAGTCGCGGCTATCGCAGGCAAGCCAGCTCCCACATTTGATTGGTGTTGGGCACAAATCACTAGCCCACCACAAAACCCCTGTGGGAGCTGGCTTGCCTGCGATAGGATCTAACAGACACTACAGAAACCCGCCTGAGCCCCCATGCCCGCCATCGACCACCCCCTGATCGACCGCTTCCTCGACGCCCTCTGGCTGGAAAAAGGCTTGTCGGACAACACCCGCCAGGCGTACCGCAGTGACTTGGCCTTGTTCAATGGCTGGCTGCAGGAAAAAAACCTAGAACTGCCCAACGCCGGTCGCGAGCTGATCCTCGATCACCTGGCCTGGCGCCTTGAACAGAACTACAAACCCCGCTCCACTGCGCGATTTCTCTCCGGTGTGCGTGGCTTCTATCGCTACCTGCTGCGGGAAAAGCTGATCGCCCTCGACCCGACCCTGCAAGTCGATATGCCACAACTCGGTAGGCCGTTGCCCAAGTCGTTGTCGGAAGCCGACGTCGAAGCTTTGCTCGCCGCCCCGGACCTGAGCGAGGCCATCGGCCAGCGCGACCGCGCCATGCTGGAGGTGTTGTACGCCTGCGGCCTGCGGGTGACCGAGTTGATAAGCCTGACCCTGGAGCAGATCAACCTGCGCCAGGGCGTGTTGCGGGTGATGGGCAAGGGCAGCAAGGAGCGGCTGGTGCCGATGGGGGAGGAGGCGATCGTGTGGGTCGAGCGTTACATGCGCGACGGGCGCAGTGAGTTGCTCGGCGGGCGCCCCAGCGATGTGCTGTTTCCCAGCCTGCGTGGCGAGCAGATGACCCGCCAGACGTTCTGGCACCGGATCAAGCATCAGGCCAAGGTCGCGGGTATTGGCAAGAGCCTGTCCCCTCACACTTTGCGCCATGCTTTTGCCACCCATTTGCTCAACCATGGTGCGGATTTGCGGGTGGTCCAAATGCTGCTCGGCCATAGCGATTTATCCACAACCCAGATCTACACCCACGTGGCACGGGCACGTTTGCAGGATATGCACGCCAAGCACCATCCGCGAGGCTGAAAACCGCCAATTTGTCCCGCTGCGGGCTGCCCTTGCGCCCAACTGTGGTAGGCTTTGCCGGTTAGCAAAGGGGACGGCCCAGGCCTGTGTTTCCAAGCGGCGTCAATGCCCGTCCCTGCATCTGCCTTCAGGAGTTCCCATGCGCTTGACCCAGATTATTGCCGCCGCAGCCATTGCGTTGGTTTCCACCTTTGTCGTCGCCGATGATGCTGCCGAGCAGACCATCCGCAAGAGCCTGGCCAACCTGCAGCTCGACACGCCGATCGAAAGCATCAGCGCCAGCCCCATGGCCGGCCTGTATGAAGTCAAGCTCAAGGGCAGCCGCGTGCTGTACGCCAGTGCAGACGGCCAGTACATCGTCCAGGGCTACCTGTTCCAGTTGAAAGATGGCAAGCCGGTCAACCTCACCGAGAAAGCCGAGCGCCTGGGCGTGTCCAAGCTAATCAATGGTATTCCGGTAGCCGAGACCGTGGTTTACCCGGCCATCGGCGAGACCAAGACCCACATCACCGTGTTCACCGACACCACCTGCCCGTACTGCCACAAGCTGCACGCCGAAGTGCCTGCGCTGAACAAGCTGGGCGTGGAAGTGCGCTACGTAGCGTTCCCGCGCCAGGGCCTGGGCTCGCCGGGTGACGAGCAGTTGCAAGCCGTCTGGTGCTCGGCCGACAAGAAAGCGGCCATGGACAAGATGGTCGATGGCAAGGAAATCAAGGCGGCCAAATGCGCCAACCCGGTTTCCAAGCAGTTCGCGTTGGGCCAGTCCATCGGTGTGAACGGTACACCGGCCATCGTTTTGGCCGACGGCCAAGTGATTCCGGGCTACCAGCCGGCTCCACAAGTTGCCAAACTGGCGCTCGGTGCCAAATAAACCAGCATCGTCGAAGCGTCGACGATCAAGGCTCGCTGACACGTCGGCGGGTCGTTAATTACAAGCCGCAGTCGTGCGGCTGTTTTCCACGGCCGACCTAGCGTCGGCCGTTTCATGGGGAGTTCTTCAGTGAAACCGGTCAAAGTAGGCATCTGTGGGTTAGGGACCGTCGGTGGCGGCACCTTCAACGTACTTCAGCGTAATGCTGAAGAAATTTCCCGCCGTGCAGGTCGCGGGATTGAAGTGGCGCAAATTGCCACGCGTTCGCCAAAGCCTCAGTTCGAAACGACCGGTATTGCGATTACCAACGATGTCTTCGCCGTTGCCACCAACCCTGAGATCGATATCGTCATCGAGCTGGTGGGCGGCTACACCGTGGCCCGCGAGCTGGTGCTCAAGGCCATCGAGAACGGCAAGCACGTGGTCACCGCCAACAAGGCGCTGATCGCCGTGCACGGCAACGAGATCTTCGCCAAGGCCCGCGAGAAGGGCGTGATCGTGGCGTTCGAAGCCGCCGTGGCCGGTGGTATCCCGGTAATCAAGGCCATCCGTGAAGGCCTGTCCGCCAACCGTATCAACTGGGTCGCCGGCATCATCAACGGCACCGGCAACTTCATCCTCACCGAAATGCGCGAGAAGGGCCGCACCTTCGAAGACGTGCTCGCCGAAGCCCAGGCCCTGGGTTACGCCGAAGCCGACCCGACCTTCGACGTGGAAGGCATCGACGCGGCGCACAAGCTGACCATCCTGGCGTCCATCGCCTTTGGTATCCCGCTGCAGTTCGACAAGGCCTACACCGAAGGCATCACCAAGCTGACCACCGCCGACGTGAACTACGCCGAAGCCCTGGGCTACCGCATCAAGCACCTGGGCGTTGCGCGCAGCACCCCGGCCGGTATCGAGCTGCGTGTGCACCCGACATTGATCCCGGCCGACCGCCTGATCGCCAACGTCAATGGCGTGATGAATGCCGTGATGGTCAACGGTGATGCTGCCGGTTCGACCTTGTTCTACGGCGCCGGCGCCGGCATGGAGCCGACCGCTTCGTCGGTGATCGCCGACCTGGTGGACGTGGTTCGCGCCATGACCAGCGACCCGGAAAACCGCGTGCCGCACCTGGCCTTCCAGCCGGACTCGCTGTCGGCCCACCCGATCCTGCCGATCGAAGCCTGCGAAAGCGCCTACTACCTGCGCATCCAGGCCCAGGACCACCCCGGCGTGTTGGCCCAGGTTGCCAGCATCCTGTCGGAGCGCGGTATCAACATAGAGTCGATCATGCAGAAGGAAGTCGAGGAGCAAAACGGCCAGGTGCCGATGATCCTGCTGACTCACCGCGTGCTCGAGCAACATATGAACGATGCCATCGCCGCCCTGGAAGCCTTGCAAGGCGTGGTCGGCCCAGTGGTGCGCATCCGCGTCGAGCACTTGAACTAACCGATGTGTTCCAGGGGCCCCGTGTGTGCGGCGGCCCCTGTTCGAGAATGTTTTAGAGGAGCCAGTCATGCGTTACATCAGCACCCGCGGCCAGGCACCGGCCCTGAATTTCGAAGACGTCCTGCTGGCAGGCCTTGCCACTGACGGCGGCCTGTACGTGCCGGAAAACCTGCCACGCTTCACCCAGGAAGAAATCGCCTCCTGGGCCGGCCTGCCGTACCACGAGCTGGCGTTCCGGGTGATGCGCCCGTTCGTCACCGGCAGCATCCCGGATGCGGATTTCAAGAAGATCCTCGAAGAGACCTACGGCGTGTTTTCCCACAGCACCATCGCACCGTTGCGCCAACTGAACGGCAACGAATGGGTCCTGGAGCTGTTCCACGGCCCGACCCTGGCGTTCAAGGACTTCGCCCTGCAACTGCTGGGTCGCCTGCTCGACTACGTGCTGCAAAAGCGCGGCGAGCGTGTGGTCATCATCGGCGCGACTTCCGGTGATACCGGTTCGGCCGCCATCGAAGGCTGCAAGCACTGCGAAAACGTCGACATCTTCATCCTGCACCCGCACCAGCGCGTGTCGGAAGTGCAACGTCGGCAGATGACCACCATCTTTGGCGAGAACATCCATAACATCGCCATCGAAGGCAACTTCGATGACTGCCAGGAAATGGTCAAGAACAGCTTCGCTGACCAGAGCTTCCTCAAGGGCACGCGCCTGGTCGCGGTGAATTCGATCAACTGGGCGCGGATCATGGCCCAGATCGTCTACTACTTCCACGCGTCCTTGCAGTTGGGCGGCCCGGCGCGTTCGGTGTCGTTCTCGGTGCCGACCGGCAACTTCGGCGACATCTTCGCCGGTTACCTGGCGCGCAACATGGGCCTGCCGATCAACCAGTTGATCGTCGCCACCAACCGCAACGACATCCTGCACCGCTTCATGAGCGGTAACCGGTACGTCAAGGAAACCCTGCACGCCACGCTGTCGCCGTCGATGGACATCATGGTCTCGTCGAACTTCGAACGCCTGCTGTTCGACATGCACGGTCGCAACGGCGCGGCGATTGCCGGCTTGATGGACACCTTCAAGAGCGGTGGCGGTTTCAGCGTCGAAGAAGAGCGCTGGACCGAAACCCGCAAGCTGTTCGACTCCCTGGCCGTGGACGACGCAGAAACCTGCGAAACCATCGCCGACGTCTACGCCCAGACCGGCGAACTGCTGGACCCACACACCGCCATCGGTGTGAAGGCCGCCCGCGAATGCCGGCGCAGCCTGGACATCCCGATGGTGATCCTCGGCACCGCGCACCCGGTGAAATTCCCGGAAGCGGTGGAGAAGGCAGGTGTGGGCAAGGCGCTGGAGTTGCCGGCGCACTTGGCAGACCTGTTCGAGCGTGAAGAGCGTTGCACCGTGTTGGCCAATGACCTGAAAGCCGTACAGGCGTTTGTCAGCCAGCACGGCAATCGTGGCAAGCCGCTCTGATCCAACGGCGTTGCGAGGTTGCTCAAGCCCGTCTTCGTGACGGGCTTTTTCATTGGGGCACGCCATACTCCAGTGGGCAATCGACTAAAAAAGAGAGGAAACCAACCCGGTGCGTTTATTGAGCCAGAGGTGTGTGTGGCTGCTGTGTTTGCTCTTGCTGGGTCAATCGCCGGCAAGCCTGGCCGCCGACAGCCTGCCGTTCAAACTGGTGCCGGCGTTTACCCCGCTCGCCCCCTTGCCGCTGACGGCAGGCGAGCAGCAATGGCTGGCGAGCCATCGAACACTGAAGGTCGGCATTTCCATTGCTGATTACCAGCCGATCGATATTACCCGTGACCACAATCGCTACCAGGGCATCAGCGCCGATTACCTGAGCCTGGTCGGCGCGCGCCTCGCTGTGCCCATGCAGGTGATGGGCTTCGCTGAGCGAGCGCAAGCGGTGGAAGCCTTGCGCAGTGGCGCCATCGATATTCTGACCAGCGCCAACGGCTATGAACGGGATGTGCCTGGTTTGCGGTTTACCCGCGACTACATGCCGGATCGTTCGGTGGTGGTCGTACGCCGCGACGACACCACGCAGAACGACGACCTTGAGGGCAAGAAGGTGGTCTTGCTGGAGGGCTATGCCAATGTCGGCAACGTGCATCGGGCTTATCCCGCCAGCCATATCATGCTGGCTCCGAACCTCTACAGCGGCCTGGAAGCGTTGAACCAGGGCGATGCCGATGCCTTTATCGGCAATGAAGTGATTGTGCGTGCTTACAAGTCATTGCGTCCTTACCTGGGTTTGCAGATAAACGTGGAGAGCCGCCTGGCACCGATTGGCTTTGCCTTTGCTTCCCGCACGGCCGACCCGCTGTTGGGGGACATGATGGACCGGGCCCTGGCGAGTATCGACGAGTCGATACAGCGTGAAATCCTCGCGCGCTGGACCACCGGCCTGGGGGTGGGCATCGCCGCCGACCGCATTGAGTTATCGGCCGAGGAGCAAGCATGGCTGTTGCACCATCCCCATGTGGTGGTGGTGTCCGAGCAACAGTCGCCGTACATCTTCAAAGACAAGGACGGTCAATGGGTCGGCTTGAATATCGATCTGCTTAACCGGATTTCCCGCATGACGGGCTTGCAGTTCGTGATGGAGGAGGTGTCTTCCACCGCGCAGACCCTGGAGTTGCTGGCAGCGGGCAGGGCGGACATGAACACCACGTTGGCCGAGAATCGGGAGCGCAGGCAATTCCTGGATTTCAGCCATGGTTTTGGTGGTGCCGGTTGGGTGTTTATCCAGCGCAACGACACGCCGTTACTGGCCAGTTTGAGTGAACTCTCCGGCCAGGTCTTGGCGTTGCCGGCCCGGCATGTGCTGGAAAATTTTATTCGCCGTGAACACCCGGACATCGAGATTCTCGCCGTCGACAACTATACCCAGGCCCGGGATCAGGTGATCCAGGGGCATGCGGCGGCGACGATCCAGAATGAGGTGGAGGTGCAGAGCTACCCGTCCGACGGCTTGCGCATCGGGCGCAGCGTGGAGGGCAAGTGGTCGTCCAACAGCCTGGTGGTGCGCAAGGACCAGCCCGAGCTGCTGAGCATTGTGAACAAGGCGCTGGAAGCGATGCCGGTGGCCGAGTTGAGTGCGCTGCGCTTGCGCTGGCTGGGCACGGTGCCGATCCCGACGTCGGCTTGGCAGCGTGTGCCGCCATGGGCCTATTGGACGGTCGCCATGGCGCTGTTGTGTGTGTTGCTATCGTTGGTCTGGAATAGCCGGCTCAAGCGGCAGATCCAGCAGCGCCTGGTGGCCGAGCAACGGCTGAGCGATCAGTTGGCGTTCAAGCGTGCCCTGCTCGATGGCATGCCCAACCCGGTCTTCGTACGGGACCTGGCTGGCCGGTTGGTGACCTGTAACACCCGCTATGAGCAGCTGTTGGCCACCCGGCGGGAGCTGATCCAGGGCCTGACCTTGATGGAAAGCGGCTTGATGCCAGAAGCCACGGCCGCGCGCCTGCATGCCGGGCACATGGAGCAGTTGGCGACCCAGCAATCGTTGTTTGTTGATCGGCAACTGGAGTTCAACGGCGGGACGTTCCATGTTTACCAATGGACGGTGCCGTTTTTCGATGCACGCGGCCAACTGCAGGGGCTGCTGGGCGGCTGGATCGACATCAATGAGCGCAAAGTCCTGGAGCATCAGTTGATGGACGCACGCCAGGCCGCTGATGACGCGAACTACGCAAAAAGTGCGTTTCTCTCCACACTCAGTCACGAAATCCGCACCCCGATGACCGCCATCATCGGCTTGCTTGAGTTGGAACAGGAACGCGCCTTGGCGCAGGGCAAGCGTGTCTCCGAAGCCTTGCAGGTGGCCCATCGGTCGGCCCGTGAGCTGATTGAGTTGATGGGCGATAGCCTGGATTTGGCCAAGATCGAAGCAGGCCATTTGCAACTGGTGCCGCAGACCACTGACCTGAAGGTGTTTTTCGAAGGCATCCAGCGGCTGTTTGAGGCGATGGCGAGTCGAAAAGGCCTGGGGCTGACCCTGGCGTTCGACCCGGCGGCGCAAGGGGATTATTGGTTCGACCCGCTGCGCTTGCGGCAGGTCATGCATAACCTGGTGGGCAATGCGTTGAAGTTCACCGAGCGTGGTGAGGTCCGCCTCAGCGTCGAGACTCGGTGCGATGCCTCCGGGGCTGAATACCTGCACCTGTGTGTCGAAGACAGTGGACCGGGGATTGGTGTTGAACAACAGGCGCGGGTGTTCAAGCCGTTTGTCCAGGTCAGCCCGCTGACGGCGGCTCAGCATGGCGGCACCGGGTTGGGCTTGAGCATTTGCCAGCAACTGGTGGAGTTGATGGGCGGCACGATCGCCCTGAGCAGCGCGACGGGCGAGGGCACGACGATTTGCATTGACCTGTATCTGCAGCGGGTCAGAGGCGACGACAGCCCAACGGAGCCTGCGGCGATCCTGCCGGCCGCCGGTCGCCGTTTGTCGGTGCTGATCGTCGATGACCTGCCGGCCAACCGCCTGGTGCTGGCTCAGCAACTGCAATTCCTCGGCCACCGGGTGGTGGCCTTCGACTCGGCGGAGTCGGCCTTGCAGCACTGGCGCGATGACGCCTTTGACGTGCTGGTGACGGATTGCAACATGCCAGGCATGTCTGGCTACGCCTTGAGCGAAACCGTCCGCGGGATCGAAACGCAAGAGCAACGACCGCGCACTGCGCTGGTGGGATGTACCGCCAATGCCATGGCGGATGAACGCCAGCGATGCCTGGAGTCCGGCATGGATGAGTTGTTGGTCAAGCCGGTGACCCTTGAACAGTGGGCCAGGGTCCTCGCCCGAGTGGCCCCGGCGCGCACCTTCAATATCCAGACCTTGCAGGTGATGACCCAGGCCGATGGGCCGGTCCTGCAGCGCATGCTGGAAGAGTTGGCGAAGAGCCTCGAACATGAGCACGATGAGATCAGGACGGCGTTGGCGGGTCAGGACTTTCCAGGGGTGATGGCCTCGCTGCATCGCCTCAAGGGGATTTGCTGCCTGGTGGATGCGCTGCCGCTGGCCAAGGCGTGTGTAGGGCTTGAGGGCTGCCTGCGTGAGCAGCGCATTGACGAGGTTGAAGCGCTGTGGTGCGTGCTGAAAGACGCGCTGGCAGCCTTCAGGGTTGAGCTGGGCACCCATTTGAGTGCGCAAGAATAGGACGTGTCCTATGGGGCGCGCATGACCTTTTGCGTAGCCTGCACAGCCTTGCTTCTGCGTCTTAGAGTTCGCCATGCGCTCCCTCAATGTCTTGATCCTTGAAGATAACCCGTTCCAACTGATGGCCCTGCACCAGATGCTCAACGCCAACGGTGTATTCAATGTAATGACCGCCGAAACCGTAGAGGCCGCCCGGCAGTCGTTGGCGAGCAAGGGGCCGGTCGATATTGCTATTTGCGACCTCTATCTGGAACAAGGCGATGCCCTTGAACTGATCCGCGAGTTGGGCGAACTGCGCCAGGCCCAGGTGCTGATCCTGTTGAGCAATGCTCAGCCTGACGTGTTGGAAGGGGTCGCCAGCATGGCGCGCCAGGCTGGGTTGAATGTCCTGCGGTGTTTGCCCAAGCCCGCCTCGGCCCAGTTGGTTGGGCAGCTGCTGACGGCTTGCCTGCAACACTTGCGCCCGGGGCCGCAGGTCGTGTCCTGGGATAAGGTGCGCCAACTGTTGGGGCTCAATGAGCGGGATGAGTTGCCGCCTTCGGTGGATGCCTGTCAGGTGGCCATCGCGCGCTACGCCAGCGCCAGCTTCCAGCCTATCGTCTGCCAGGCCGGCGTAGTGCAGGGGGTTGAGGTGCTGGCGCGCTGGTATCTGCCTGACGGCGGAGTGTTACTGCCCTATGAGTTCCTGCCGGTGCTGGAGTTTGCCGGCATGGAGGAGGCGTTTACCTGGCATGTGCTGGAAGAGGCCCTGGGTTTTGTCAGCCAGATCGTGTCGGACACGGGCGAGCTCTTGCCGGTGGCGGTGAATATTCCCGGGCGGATGCTCGAACATGCGCATTTTCCCCAGGCGCTGCAGCGCTTGCTGCAACGCCATGCCGTGCCAGCCCATAGCCTCACGCTGGAGCTGGTCGAAACCACGCGGTTGAACACCGACAGCGCGCATGTCAGCAGCTTGCTGCGTTTACGGATGATCGGCTGCAAGTTGTCTATCGGTGACTTCGGCGTCGGCGGTACCAGTTTGCAGCGTTTGCTGGAGCTGCCGTTCACTGAACTGAAAATACCCCCGGCCTTTGCCAGTGGCGTGGCGAGTGATGAGCGCAAAGTGGCCGTCGTCGCAGGCGCCATGAGCATGGCCAGCCGCATGGGCATGAACGTGGTGGTGACGGGGATTGAAACCGCAGCCGATCGTGACGCGGTTGCTACGCTGGGCCCCGCCTGGTTGCAAGGTTGCCTGATTGCACCGCCGATGGACGCTCAGGCACTGAAAGCGTGGATCGGCTACCCGATCAGGCCAAGCCATGCTCCTGCACGTAGATAAACAGTGATGCGTCGGTACTGAGCCCCAGCTTGCGCATGGCGCTGACTTTTTGCGCGCTGACCGTCTGCTTGCTGCGATGCAGGTGTGCCGCGATCTCGCCAACGGTCAGCCCTCTCGCCAGCAGGCGAATCACCTCCAGCTCGCGGGGCGACAGCTGCTCGTGGGACTGCAGACGCTCAGTGCCCAGGGCGTTCAGTGCCTGGCGAATGGTGTGGGCCACATAGCAGCGCTGCTGGCGCACCTGGCGGACGGCTTCAGGCAGTTCATTCGCGAGGCTGGCTTTGCTCAGCAGGCCCATGACACCCAGCTCCAGGATGGCGTGAAACAACCCCGCATTGTTGAGCATGGTCACCACGACGATGGGCAGCGACGGGTGATGGCGGCGCAACTGGTCGATCAGGCGCAAACCGTCGGCCTGGGGTTCGTCAGGCATCATGAAATCGGTGATCAACAGGTCGCAGGCGCAGTGTTGCAGCAGTTGGGTCAGTGATTGGGGGGAGTTGGCTTCGCCGACAATCTCCAGCTGTTCATCGCGCTCCAGGACCGCTCGCAGACCAATCAGGAAAATCGGATGGTCGTCGGCAAGGATGATGCGCAAGGGTTTTTCAGGTGCGCTTCTCAAGATAGGTTCCCCGGGCAATTCGGGAATTCTAGCCTGTTAACCTGGCGGTGGTTGAACGCGGTTTTCTAACGGTGCACAAAAACGCCGCTTTCCGTTCCTTGGGGTGGCGGCGTTTTTTGTTTTGGCAGGCCCGGCAGGAAGGCTGCTCATGTGAGCAGCTTATGCGCCAGTGCCATGACGGTACCAACCGCCGTGAAGAAACCAATCGCGATGCCCACTGGATACCAGAAGACCTCACGAGTGATCTTGTGCACTTCGGCGTTGAACTTGCGTTGCTCGGCATAGATGCGCGATATGTCTGCGTGGATTTTCTCGATCGACGCTTGTTGTTCGTTGTGTTCCAACATCATATTCATCCTTCGCAATAAGGGCCTTTTGACATGCGCTTTTAACTGCGTGGCCGCGTCACCAGCGCTCACCGAGTATAGGATTCACCCCCGGCCTCAGCCGTCGGCAACCCCCAAAACAGTCGCCCATTGCGTAAGCAGTTATGTGCGCCGTTTTTTGCTTGTCATGTTGCAAGCGCATGCTGGAATCCGTCACCCCTGACGGCCCCATAAAGACGATAAAGCGAACTTTCCTACGTCACAAACAGTCACTTAGGATAGATGCAGCTCCCGTTGAACCGATTGTTTCTGAACTATTGAGTGGTGATCGAGATGGAAAGTATCAGCCTATTGCTCGAAGAAGCACTGAGCCCTTATCAGGTTACGCTGACCACCTCCGGTGTGCCGGACGAGTGCCTGGTCACCGTGAAGAACCCTGCTGGCGCCATCGTGGTCGAGCGAGAAGTGGACCGCACACAGTTGCTGGATAAGCGCGTGCTGGTGGATGTGGTGGACTGCCTGCTGCGTGACATCAAGATTGCCGAAGGGCGTCTGGAACCCTCGGTCATTGCGGCGTTGCGCAACGCTGCCCAGACCCGCAGCGCCGCCGCTGCATGAAGAATTGTTTAATCGTGGAAACTTCCTACAGCATGGCCGGTCAGATTTTGTAACAGCAAGAGCAAACATTGTGCTCCGGTGTTTGTGCCTTGTTGTACTGGTCTTTATAGGCCACGTTTAACCCCGAAGTGTCTCCCCACTCTTCGGGGTTTCTTTTTGCCTGCGATTTGTCAGGGCTCTGGCGAATCCTGGAAGAAGCTTGGGTTATCCCGCAGATAATGCTCGCGCATCACCGGGTCCAGCCACGAAGCGTAGGACTGCTGCACCTGTTCCAGTGGGATGTCCAGGAGCAGCTGATTGATGCGTTGAATAATCTGACGCCCCCGAGGGGTATCCGAGCAACCGATATGGGTGCGTTGGTAGGGCGCTGATCCTTGGATCGGATAAAAGCTCAAGTCAGCGGAAGGGATGCCCTGTTGCATGGCGTGATAGCGGATTTCCGGCCAGTAACCCAGCACCGCTTCCAGTCGCCCCAGGCGTTGCATTTGCAGCAGGCTGCCCAGTGCATCGTTGCCGTAGTGAAGGGTGAGCTTGTGGGCGTCGGCCAGCTTGAGCTGTTGATCGACGACCGGCCCGTAACTGCGTTCGGCGATGGCGCCCACCCGTGCTTTGTGGGCATCGAAAAGGGCCTGCAGGTCGAACTGGCCATCGACGATATAGGGCGCCATCGCATCCTCCTGGCTATGCCGGATCATGATGCCATTGCTGGCGACCACAAATGCCTGGCTCGAGAACACAATGTATCTGGCGCGCTCCGCCGTCCACAGCAATGAGGGATCGCAGGTGAGTGTGTTCGGCTCGCGCATCATCTGGATGCCGCGCGCACGGTTGACGTGCAGGACCTGATGTTGATAGTCCGGCAAGTGCTCGATGAGGATCGGCAACAGCTGGTCCAGTGCGCCCTGGCCTTTGCGTGGCCCTTCGAAAATGGTCAGCGGTGGCAGGTCGCGCAACAACCAGGTCAACGTCTCGCCGGCGTGCGCCGACAGGGGCCAGCCGCTGAGCATCGAGGCGATAAGGCTAAGCCGCACCCAGCCGCGTTTGCACCGAAGCACCATCAGATCGCGCCTGCCTCACGCAAACGGGCAATGGCGGCGGCGTCGTAACCCAGGCTGTCCAGCAGCACGCCATTGTGCTCGCCCAACTGCGGGCCCACCCACTCGCAGCTGCCGGGGGTGTCCGATAGCTTGGGCACGATGCCGGGCATCTTGAAGTCCTTGCCGCCGGGCAGTTGCGCCTTGAGGAACATTTCCCGGGCAAGAAATTGCGGGTCGCCGAGCATGTCTTCGGCACTGTAGATGCGGCTGGCGGGCACCTCGGCTTTATTCAAGGCCTCGACCACTTGCTCCAGCGACAATGAATTGACCCAGCGATCAATCACCCCATACAGCTCATCACGACGGCTATCGCGCCCGTCATTGCTGGCCAGTACCGGGTCGTTGGCCAGGTCTTCGCGACCGATGGCGAGCATGAAGCGCTTGAAGATCGCATCACCGTTGGCGCCGATCTGCACATGCTTGCCGTCGGCGCTGGTGTGGATCGACGACGGCGTAATGCCGGGCATGATGTTGCCGGTGCGCTCGCGGATAAACCCGAACACGTCGAACTCGGGAATCATGCTTTCCATCATGGCGAAGATGGCTTCATACAGTGCCACGTCCACCACTTGGCCCAACCCGCCGTTGACCTCGCGATGCCGCAGGGCCATCAGCGCGCCGATCACCGCCCACAGCGCGGCAATCGAGTCGCCGATGGAGATCCCGGTGCGCACCGGCGGGCGGTCCTCGAAACCGGTGATATAGCGCAGCCCGCCCATGGACTCGCCCACCGCGCCAAACCCCGGCTGGTCCTTCATCGGCCCGGTCTGGCCGAACCCCGACAGGCGCACCATCACCAGCTTCGGGTTCAGCGCGTGCAGCGTCTCCCAACTCAAGCCGAGCTTTTCCAGCACGCCAGGGCGAAAGTTCTCGATCAGGATGTCGGCGTCCGCCAGCAACTGCTTGAGAATGGCCAGGCCGTCCGGGTGCTTGAGGTTCAGCGTCAGCGATTTTTTATTGCGCGCCTGCACAAACCACCACAGCGAAGTGCCTTCATACAACTTGCGCCATTTGCGCAGCGGGTCGCCGCCGTCCGGGGATTCGACCTTGATTACCTCGGCACCGAACTCGGCACAGATACGCGAGGCAAACGGGCCGGCGATCAGGGTGCCCAGTTCGATGACTTTCAGGCCAGCAAGGGGTTTGGCATTAAGCGACATGGGGATCCTTACAAACACGGGACGGTGGTGTGATGCCTTTTAACATAGGCGAGCGGCCCATGGATAAGGATGATGCTGCGCAGTATTCGTTGAATGCCCTCGCCATCGGTTAGACTGGCCGCCTTTCCCTGTCTCTAGAAGCCCGTTCATGGCCCAGCCGTCCACGACCTACAAATTCGAACTCAACCTCACCGACCTTGATCGTTCGGTGTACGAGAGCGTCAAACAGACCATCGCCCGCCATCCTTCGGAAACCGAAGAGCGCATGACCGTGCGCCTGCTGGCCTACGCCCTCTGGTACAACGAGCATTTGTCGTTCGGCCGTGGCCTGTCAGATGTAGACGAGCCAGCCCTGTGGGAAAAAAGCCTGGATGATCGGGTGTTGCATTGGATCGAAGTCGGCCAGCCGGATGCAGACCGCCTGACCTGGTGCTCGCGTCGCACCGAACGTACCAGCCTGCTGGCCTACGGCAGCCTGCGTGTGTGGGAAGGCAAGGTGGTGCCGGTGGCCAATAACCTGAAAAACGTGCATATCGCTGCGGTGCCGCAGGAAGTCCTGGAGACCCTGGCCAAGGACATGCCGCGCGTCATCAAGTGGGATGTGATGATTAGCGAAGGCACGATCTTCGTCACCGATGACCGTGGCCAGCACGAAGTGCAGCTGCAGTGGCTGGTCGGCGAGCGCGGCTGACCCACTATCGGAGCGAGCTTGTGTGGGAGCGGGCTTGCTCGCGAATGCGGTCGATCAGTTAAAAATGCACTGACTG
>NZ_JANLGL010000005.1:0-68413 GCF_024655625.1 Pseudomonas sp. 18.1.10 | reverse complement strand
TCAGTCATCGGATGCATCAACTGACACACCGCTTTCGCGAGCAAGCCCGCTCCCACATAAAGCCCGCTCCCCTTGAAAGGGAGCGGGCCGCAGGCAAATCAGTAGCGGTAAGCGTGCGGCTTGAACGGACCTTCAACGGTCACGCCGATGTAGTCGGCCTGGGTTTTGGTCAGTTGAGTCACCACGCCGCCGAAGCCGCGGACCATTTCCAGGGCCACTTCTTCGTCGAGTTTCTTCGGCAGTACTTCCACGGTCAGGCGCTCGGCTTTCTGGGCGGGCGACAGGTCGGCGTATTTCTGGCCGAACAGGAAGATCTGGGCCAGTACCTGGTTGGCGAACGAGCCATCCATGATGCGGCTTGGGTGGCCAGTGGCGTTGCCCAGGTTAACCAGGCGGCCTTCGGCCAGCAGGATCAGGTAGTCGTCGTTCTGCGGGTCGAAATCGCCTGCACCGGTACGGTGAACCTTGTGTACCTGTGGCTTCACTTCTTCCCATGCCCAGTTCTTGCGCATGAAAGCGGTGTCGATCTCGTTGTCGAAGTGGCCGATGTTGCAGACAACAGCACGCTTCTTCAGGGCCTTGAGCATGTTCGCGTCGCAAACATTGACGTTGCCGGTGGTGGTCACGATCAGGTCGATCTTGCCCAGCAAGGCCTTGTCGATGCTCGCTTCGGTGCCGTCGTTCTGGCCGTCGATGAACGGCGAAACCACTTCGAAACCGTCCATGCAGGCTTGCATGGCGCAGATCGGGTCAACTTCGGAAACCTTGACGATCATGCCTTCCTGACGCAGGGACTGGGACGAACCCTTGCCCACGTCACCGTAGCCGATCACCAGGGCTTGCTTGCCCGACAGCAGGTGGTCGGTGCCGCGCTTGATGGCATCGTTCAGGCTGTGACGGCAGCCGTACTTGTTGTCGTTCTTGCTCTTGGTCACCGAGTCGTTGACGTTGATGGCCGGGATTTTCAGCTCGCCCTTGGCCAGCATGTCCAGCAGGCGGTGTACGCCAGTGGTGGTTTCTTCGGTCACGCCGTGGACGCGGTCGAGGATGGCCGGGTATTTCTTGTGCAGCAGCTCGGTCAGGTCGCCGCCGTCGTCGAGGATCATGTTGGCATCCCAAGGCGCGCCATCTTTCAGGATGGTTTGCTCCAGGCACCACTCGTACTCTTCTTCGGTCTCGCCTTTCCAGGCGTAAACCGCGATACCGGCAGCCGCGATGGCAGCAGCGGCCTGGTCTTGAGTCGAGAAAATGTTGCAGGACGACCAACGCACTTCGGCACCCAGGGCAACCAGGGTTTCGATCAGCACGGCAGTCTGGATGGTCATGTGGATGCAGCCGAGGATCTTCGCGCCCTTGAGCGGTTGCTCGCCGGCGTATTTGCGGCGCAGACCCATCAGGGCTGGCATTTCGGATTCGGCGATAAAGGTTTCGCGACGGCCCCAGGCAGCGAGGGACATGTCGGCGACTTTGTAGTCGGTGAAATCTGCAGGCGTGTTGACAGCGCTCATGAAGAGCCTCCATTCGTAGTGTGCGAATGGGCGCCGTTGTGCGTTTAGTATCTGGCCAGGTGATAACAGCCGGACAACGCCCCATCCGAGCCTGACAGGTTGAACCTGCTGCAGCGCCCCTCGGACAGGTGGCGGGAAAACGGTAACAATTTGATATGACCGTTTTGAAACGGCGCCGATTATAGCCGTGTGCGCCAGACTTCCCAAGCCTTTCTGTCGGACACATGAAGATCCCTCATGGCCTTGATAGGCAATGCCTCATAGAGCTCTGGCGCGGCCTCTGCCATGATGTCGCCCATCATTCGGCAAGACGCTTTGGAGTGACCATGAACTTCCACACCCGCAAATGGGTAAAACCCGAAGACCTCAACCCCAACGGCACCCTGTTCGGCGGCAGCCTGCTGCGCTGGATCGACGAAGAAGCGGCGATCTACGCGATCGTCCAACTGGGCAACCAGCGCGTTGTCACCAAGTACATCTCCGAAATCAACTTTGTCAGCGCCTCGCGCCAGGGCGACATCATCGAACTGGGCATCACCGCCACCGAGTTCGGCCGCACCTCCATCACCCTGACCTGTGAAGTGCGCAACAAGATCACGCGCAAAAGCATCCTCACCGTGGAAAAAATGGTCTTCGTCAACCTCGGCGAAGACGGCCTGCCGGCGCCCCACGGGCGTACCGAGATCAAGTACGTGAAGGACCAGTTCCAGGACGACAGCGTCTCCGAGTAACCCATCGTGGTTTGATTTGCGTTGCCAAATCATTCCGCGTGGATCTTTCCCAGGCTCTCTCATCACTCAGGACTACATCCTGTAGCGAGAGCCTGTGTATGAAAGTGTCCAATTCTCCTGTTCAAGCCCAAGCCCCGGCGCCACATACCATCGACCAGAGCGTGAAGACGCCTCTGCTCGAGAACGTGGGTCCACGCAAGTTGAGCCTCCATCGCCATAACGATGGGCGAGTGGATGTCGATGTGTCACCGCCACCGCCCAGCCACCTGGTGCTCAGCGGCGGCGGCGCCAAGGGCATCGCCTTCCCGGGGATGGTGCAGGCGCTGGAGGATGGCAAGAAGCTGCAAGGTGTGAAGGTGATTTCCGGCTCGTCTGCCGGGGCGATTTCCTCCACATTGCTTGCCAGTGGCATGAACGCTAAAACGTTCGGCGAGCTGTCGAACAGCCTCGACCTGCCCAGCCTGCTCAACAGCAAAGACCCGGTGACCGCCTGGCTGCAAAACATCAGCTCCGAACTCGGCAAGCTCGCCGGGCGTTTGCCGGGGGCGGCCGGCAATATCACCCAACTGTTGCTGACCATGCTGCCGCGCTTGCAAACCGAGGCTTCCCCCCTGGAAGAGATGATGCGCAACGAGTCGCGCAAGTCGATCCTCGCCCACATCGCCGACATGCCCAGGGAAACCCGGCCCGGCGAAGTCATGAAGATTGCCGACAGGCTGAGCGCCGGTGGCGGGCCAACCTTTCGCGACCTTGAAGTGTTGAGCCACCATATTCCGGCGATCAAGCAACTCAACATCACCGGCACCGGCATGTTTGACGGTCGCCCGCAATTGGTGGTGTTCAATGCCAGCCTGGCCCCGGACATGGATATCGCCCGCGCCGCCCGTATTTCGGGCTCGCTGCCGGGGTTGTTCAAGAGCCCGCAAGAGCAAGGCCATGGGTTTCAGCAAGTGGCCGAAGTCACGGCGTTCCAGGACGGTGGATTGCTCGCCAATACGCCCGCGCCCGGCGTGGTCGGGTCATCGCAGCCGCAAGACCCGTTGAACCAGCCTGAGTCGCTGGTCGTCAAGTTTGAGTCCGACGAGGCGAAACCGAAAAAAAGCGGCGGGTTCTTCAGCAACATCGTCGATCGATTGACCGGCACGCCACACAGCGCTGCCGGGGCTTATCAAGCCGAGCGACTCAAGGCGTATGCCGAGCAGACGGTGACCTTGCCGCTGAACACGGAACAAGGCGACTTTCGCGGCATGTTCAACGGCACCGTCAACTTCACCATGACGCCCGAGCAGAAAAAACATCTGCAGGCAAAGGCCCATCAGGCGGTGACGGCTCATCTGGGGACACGGGAAAAGGCGCGCGAGCAGCATTCGTACGCGTCAATGGAGAGCGCGGTACTGGCGATGGATGACACCTTGCTGGCTAGCGTCCAGGACCAGCTGAAAAAAGACCCGGCCGCTGCGGATGCGCTGACGTTTCGAAAGACCGCGCAGCAAGCCTTGCAAGCCTTGAACAGTGCCGTGAGCGACGCCAATCGGACCAGCAATATCCTGACGATCACCCCGAAGATCGCGGCAGCGCTGCGCAATCTGGATACGCTGGCCCGTCGACCTGAGCACGTCGAGTGGCTGGGGCGGCGCCTGAATGCGGCAGGGCAGCCCAACTTCCAACAACTGTTGCAGGTGGCCGCCAAGCAGGGCACGGGTTCACCCTTGTCCAAGGTGATGACCCATGCTGTCGCCGAAATGAAAAGACGCGACATCGCGGTGAAAGCCGAGAACTTCACCCGGGAGGTCATCTACCCGTCGCTTTTCCGCCCGGGCCAGCCGGAGTCCAACGTTGAACTGTTGCACCGTGTCGCCCTCAAGCTGGCGAATGCCACCACGCCAGGTGAGTTCAACGCCGCGCTTGAAGACATTGTCCAAAACTATAAGGCGCGTAATAAACCGTGGAGCAAACCGATCAGTTCCACCACCGTGGAAATGGCCAAGGCCTGGCGTATTCCGCTTTAAATGAACAGCTACCGTCCCGGCGTGTCGTAGCTACAGGCACCCCTTGGACGCACGCGATCATGGCCACTCAAGCAGACGGCAAGACTCCCAACCTGTCGCAGGAAGAACAGGCCGATGTGGACAAGAACCAGCCGCCTCGTGCGGCGGTTCTGCATGAAATCATTCGGACCCAGGGCGACCAGGAACTGGAGCGCAATGTGGCCGCGTTGTGGTGGTCGGCGCTGGCTGCCGGCCTGACCATGGGCCTGTCGCTGATGGGCATGGGCCTGCTCAACTCACGCCTGCCGGACGGCGAAGAGTTCAAGGTGATCGCCAGCTTTGGCTACTGTGCAGGTTTCCTCGCGGTGATTCTTGCGCGTCAGCAACTGTTCACCGAAAACACCCTGACCGCTGTTCTGCCGGTGATGAGCAAACCTACCCTGGCCAATGCCGGGCGCCTGTTGCGGCTATGGACGGTGGTGCTGGTGGGCAACCTGTGCGGCACTTTGCTGGTGGCCTACGTGATGCTGCATTTGCCGATCTTCGACACCAAGACCGACCTGGCCTTCCTTGAAATCGGGCGCAAGGTCATGGAAAACGATCCTGGGCAGATGTTTGCCAAGGGCATCGTTTCCGGCTGGATGATCGCCACCATGGTGTGGATGATCCCGTCGATGGAAAGCGCCAAGTTGTGGATCATCATTCTGATTACCTACCTGATGGCCTTGGGCGACTTTACCCACATCGTCGTCGGTTCGGCGGAAGTGTCCTACCTGGTATTTGCCGGAGAGCTGGCGTGGAAGGACTTCTGGCTGGTGTTCGCCGGGCCGACGTTGGCGGGCAACATCATCGGCGGCAGCTTTATCTTTGCGCTAATCAGCCACGCGCAGATCCGCAGTGAAAGCAGCCTGCCGGGCAAGCAGGCTGCGGACCCGAGGCATCCGCAGCCGACACGCAAGGATCAGTGAGTTTCCGGCGCGGCCTGCGGTTCATCGCGGGTTACGCGCTTGACCAGCTTGCCGATGCTCAACCCCTGCAACAGGATCGACGACAGCACCACGATGTAGGTGATGCTCAGCAGCAGGTCCCGCTCAGGACCCAGCGGCAGGGCCAGGGCCAACGCTACCGATACCCCGCCGCGCAAACCGCCCCACGTGAGGATGCGGATGGTGCCGCGCGGCACCGTTCGCCAGCGGCGCAGCAGCAAAATCGCCGGAGCCACTGTCAGCAGGCGCGAAAGCAGGATGGCCACCGCGAGCAAGCTGGCGGCGAACACGTGCAGCCAGTTGAACGGCAACAGCAGCAACTCCATGCCGATCAAGGCGAACAGCAGGGCGTTGAGCATGTCGTCGAGCAACTCCCAAATTTTGCCATTCGCATTTTTTTGTCAGTTATTCGGAGTGCCTGTAGAATAGACATTACAGCCAGCTCACCACGGATTTTGCAAGTGACAATCGTCAAAAAAGGATCGCCCATCGAAACCTATCCCTTCCGAGCTCTGGCGCCTGATGTGGTGGAGTTGTTCCAGCGTTGCGCTGAGCGTAGGAAGGTGCCGTCGACGACGACATTGAAGCTTCTCGAATGCTTTTGTGACATCACCAACCAGCCCTTGTCTTTCTTGAAGCTTTCGTCGTCAGAGCTGACCCACATCGTTGCGGGTTTTCAAGGAGCGCTGTTCGAACAGGATTTGGTCGGCACGTCTGACGTGACGCGCGCGAAGATTTCCGTTTATCTGCAAGACATTCTGCTCGAAGCACGTAATTACGTCCCTTCCATGCCGCCGACAGAATGTGGAAGTGGACTAAGAAAAAAATATAATACGAAGTGGAAAAAAATACTTCTTGGGGTTGACCAGCGTAAAGTCAATTATTGGACTGGATGGCCTGTAGAAAACCGTAAAGGCACCAAGTTGTATTGTCACTTTGCCAATATTCATAACAGTCATGGTCATGACTTTACATCCGGCTTGTATGAGCAGCTACGACTCCATATTTCAGGGTATGGAACTACACAGTTAACTATGCCGAATAAGATGGCTGGTTTTCTGAGTCAGAATAGTGATTCCTGGCCTGAATACACGTTTAACGATTCGACAATGATTTACAATTTCTTCTGGGATTTTAGGGAAAGTTTTTTCATGAGTGGCGAGGCCCTGGGGCTGGATATTGACGCACAAATGAAGACTTGGAATAAGTATATTGGGTTTGTCGAGAAAATTTTCATTCTTCCAGGCGTATGGGCCGAACCATTGGGAGGGAAACTGCCGTTAGCACCTGCGAAGCGAATCGATGGTCAGTCGACTAATGTCAGAAAAAATGATGATGGTGCGGAGGTAAAAGTTAAGCTCGTAATGGAAGTGCCATTACATCTTACTGAGTCTGAAGCTGTTGAGATATTATTCATTTCCATATCTAAGCGGCTGAAGATTATTGAAGGATGGGCCAAAGCTCAGATAGCAGATCTATATAGTAGGGTTCTTCGTCGTAAACAGCTCGCTGCGCAGGGAGAGTTGGTAGATACGACTAAACGGAAGAAGGGGCACCTATTAATAATCCCCAATATTTGCTGTATTTTCGAGACCTACGGCTACGGAGAGCCTTACAGCCACTACGCTTCCTTGTCAGTGGATACAAAAGATTCTCAGACTCCTGCTTCTGATTTAGCCAGCTATATGGGGATGCCACTGACGGGTAGTCTAATGCCATTTAAGCTTCTAATTATTCTAAGGCATCCGATAATTACGTCGGAGTTTCTGGGTGATTTCGATCTTTGGAATAAGCAGGGGCAGAGATCTGGATACGTACTGGACGGGTCGGTACATAAGCTGGTGGGGTACAAGGATCGTAAGGGGGCAGGAAGGTCTGAACAAAAAATCACGCTAACCTCAGAAACTAAAGCTTTGGTCGACCAAATTATTGAGATCACTGCGCCCCTACGTGAGTATCTGAAATCACAGGGCGATCCCTCATGGAGGAAGCTGTTCATTACATGCGGCAACGCATTTTCACCGCCTGTCAAAAGCACCCTAACCCCGTGGTCGAGGTCGACACTTAAACCTGGTACGTATTTGAGAAATAATCTTTTAGCTCAGTTCCGCCCTCATACGGACATGCCTGAAGATGATCTCGTTAAGTTTTTGGAGATGGTGAGTGCGTCTTCCGTACGCGCATCCAGAGTAACCGAGATATTCATTAAGACGCATAGCGCTGAAACTACTTCTCAGGCTTTAGGCCATGATAGCTACGATCCTAACCTCATGGATCACTATCTGCCCAAGGTGATTATCGATTTCCTGCATGAAAGGCGTATGCGAGTATTTAACAAGGTCTTAATTTGTCATAGTCTTAAAGATAGCCCGTTTTTATTTCGGGCAAGCAAATTTTCAAGCGTGGATGAATTAGACACTTTCCTAGTAAATCATGCTTTTGGAGATATTCCTGCGTATCTTCAAGATCCAGAGGGTCGTCATGAAAAGCTTGAGAACGACGGGACTGTATATGCGTTAGTGTCTGCCGATATTTTGAGCGTGCTGCTCTCGATAAAATTGGCTGTTGAACAAGCGCCACCCAATCAGAAGGTTAATGCTAAGGCAGTCTACTGGGCGAGTTACGCAGGCTTTCTTGAGGGAGAGATCAGTAAGCATCGAGATGTCACTTATCGGAGCGATCTACACAAGGCGTCACTAACAGCAAGCGTAGCGTCAATGGAGAGGTTTGTTTATGAATGCTCCATCTAAACTTGGGTTCCTCAACGAGCCTCGCATGGCACCGGCAGAAGCGTTCCGTAAGGCTTCTTGGCTAACCACTGATTTTAATGCCTCCATCTGGAGCGTGAATTTCAACGGTGATCCTATCCTGCTCAACTGGAAGGTAGCCCTAGACAACAACTCATACCTTACCGATAACGAAAACCTAGATCTGTTGAACGGTCTTAAATACGCGCTAATTGGCGCTACGCGAAATAGCCTGGTTGAAACGGCAAATTCTCAAAGTGTTGAGACATTAAGAAGGAAGTTTCACGCCGCCGTGGGTGTTATTGACTGTCTGCTAATTCACGCACATGAGCTTAAACTTTCAAGTGCCGGATTGGCAGGTTTGTCTGAAGGCGATATGAAATGGATCTTAAATAAGCTGTCTTCAGAGTCCTCCGTGGCTGAAGCGCTGTATGATTGGTCAGAAAAATTGTGTGAGTATGCTCTAGCACTCTTAGATGAAATACCAGTCGCGACGATTGCTTCCATATTGGAAGAGAATCCGTCGATGTCAGAGATAAGTTCTACCCAGCTCGAGTCTAACGAGCTTAATGTTTCCGTTGATAATATTCCACGTATTCGGGCCGCTTTATATCATAAAGGTCACTACGATGGACATAGAGGCGCTGGCTATACAGTAAACTCTGTACGCATCTCAGCCGAAGTTTACCCAAATACTATCCGTGGGGGCATGGCCAAGCCGAGGCATGAAATTCTTAGTTTTTATCCGCTTGGTGAGTCCTATAAACGTGAGATGGAGGGAGTAAAGGTTACTTCTAGGTCGGGAAGTCTCATGGCCGAATCCCAGTACAGGCTATTTTACAATTTTTTGTATGGAATGGGGTTGCTCAAGAAACTTGGAGTGCCAGGGCCCAATGAGCGAGTTTTGGATAGAATTAAAGGTTACATGCCAGAGCTAGCCAAACCTGGTCGTTATGTGACAGTGCCGTCCGGCACGATTTTTAAATTATTCAAAGGTGCTGTCGAGTTTCATTACGAGTTGGGCCCTCTGGTTATTGAGGGGTTTTGCAGGTTGGCTCGATACTGTGATGAGCATGACAAAACGCTTACAAGCCTAACCGATGAGCAGGTTGTTTCAATTGTTGGCAGTGATTTGGAACATCACGGTGTGAAAAAATTGGGGCTTGGTTGTAGAAATACAAGTGATGCCGATGGCAGTGGTCTTGAAAGTCGAAAGGGAACGAAGGAGAACTATTTTGAGCGGCTAAGATCCAATGCAGGCTTGCTTGAACTTGTTTATGTTTATATTGGTGCTATTCAATTTGTTGTTGGTTTGCTTATGGCTCGCCGAATAGATGAGCTTTTGCAGATCCCGTCGGCCCGAGCATTCGACTCCACGAATTCTTGGCTGATGTTCATGAGAGAAAAGAGCACAACCAATACGTATGGTCTCCGGAAATACGACGCAAGGCCTATTGATCCTCTTGCGGTGCAGATGCTTGGGCAATTAGTACGCCTTCAGGAGGAGCTCATCAATGCTGGTTTCTCGGCGGAAGCTCCTACTATATTCTCCGTTCCTTCTTTGCATGGAAGAAACGTAATATATTCTGCCACAAAAATGAGCATGAATACATGCTTCGACTTTTTGTGTGACTACTTTGAGAGCGAAGTTAATGAAGTAGGGCTTCGGTATTATATCAGGCAGCACCAGTTGCGCCGTGTAGCGGCCCTGCTGTTCTTTCACGCATATGGGAAAGGACGCATAGATACACTTCGTTGGATTCTCGGGCATAACGATATTGAGCATGCATGGAGGTACATTACAGATGCCACAGATGGCGCATCCCTCCGTGGGGCGGAAGCTCAAATCATTGCTGAGAAATTCTTCACTGGTGATGTGCATAACTATAAATCGTTACGTGCGTTGATGAAGGAGCAGTTCGGAACGGATGATGTGCGTCTTGTAGATCAAGAATCCTTTTCGGAGCATCTGGAGCATTTGATGAGTAAAGGCATTGTCAAATTTGAGCCAGTATTTGTTCTTGGAGCTTATGGCAAGGAAATGCAGGTTCTTGTTCACGTAAAGGGGACGTAATCATGGGTAAGCCTAGGTCGGAAATTCAAGTTCACAATCAGTCAATCAAGGCGCGACAGGTTCTGCTAGAGGACGTACTTGCCGATGTTAAAAAATACGTCTCAAATGAGGTTGTTACTTCCGCTCTAAAAAATCAAGGAGCTTTGGCTTCCCTTTCTTACAAGTTTGATTTGGCTGGACAGCATTACGCTATCGACTCCACGAGTCTGAACACCCTCAAAAAAAAATCCGATGAATTACTTGGTCATCACGGTTTCGCAGGGTTAGAGCGTCTTAGATGCGTGGCTAAGGATGCAATTGCCGCGTATGCCGAAAGGGGCAACAAACCCACCAAGAAGACCAAACATGGGCTAGAGCAAATTAATAGCGAGTTAGAATGCGCGGTGGTCGCACTGCGCCGCGCTAATTTCAGGTTGCTTCAAGGGCTTTCCACTGCTATCTCGGGAATCAAAGAAACTAGGGATGGTTCTAGTGAGGCTGTTAGAAATAAAAGCGCTAGCGAAGCCGTAAATGCACTGTTGGCAATAGTCTCGCTTAATGAGTCTCCTTTTGACGTGATTCCATCTCACGAAAATATCCAGTCTTTAAAGGTAGTACGGAGTGAGTAATTTCCCTGAGCGTAAGCTTTATTCAGTGGTTCCTGAGCTTGAGTTGTTTGACCACAACGCACTCGGGAAGCTCGTGACCAGGGATGCGAGCAATCTGACATTCATCAATTGGCCAAACGGGGCACCCTGTTTTGCCGCGAATCTCTACATGCTTTCCCTCACGGTTCGCCCCAATAGGATGAAGCGTAAAGGGTTAGCGCGTACAGGTAGAAAAGGTGGGACGATTGGTGAGTACGCTCAAAAAATCAGTCAGTTGGTTAGATTCTGTTATGTTTCAAACATTGATTTTATAGATCTATCAGATAACGATTTTACGCGTTTTATTCATCATCTAGGTACGGAAGTAGATCCCAAAAATCTTCGTGAGAAGAAGAAAGCCACACTCACCGTTGTAGACGTTGGGACTGTATGTATAGACTTCCTAAAGTATATTGGAGGGCTTTATGAGCAACCCAATTTCGTCGCGATTGGAGGGCGCATAAAGATTACTGAAAGCGTTACAGTGAAAAAAGATAAGCGTGGTCGTGATTATGCTGTGCACAGTGTGTGGCATCACGCATTTCCACCTGGTGGTAGGAGGCACGAGCGGAATGCGATTCCTGCTGTTCATGTCGACCAGCTCAGGAGCGCTGTCGATGAAATGGGGGGCTCACGGTTCATCAAGATTCGGCGGCATGCATTTATCTCAACATTGGAAAACTCTGGGGCTAGGCTTTCAGAGGTTGCGAGTCTTAAGGTCGTAGATGTCCTGACCGCGTATGAGATGAAGCACCCTATGCTTAGGTTTATCACGTTGAAGGGCGACGACAGCGAGGAAAGGGAAATACCCGTAAATAAGATGTTCCTCAATGAGCTGATCTCATACATTGAGTTTCACAGGGATAAAGTTGTAAGAAGTAAATTCTCCAGTATTAATGATCATGGCTTCGTATTTGTATCATCAGCAACCGGAACTCCGCTTTCAGAAACGTCCCTTGGTAATGAAATTGGTTCAGTGCGTAGGTTTGCTGGCATCGAGGAGCAAGCCTGCGCACACATGTTTCGCCACTCGTTTATAACGAACTTGGTAATGGAGTTTGTACAGCGGGATAGATATAGGCGTGCAGGAGATTTTGAAGTCAGGTTGCTTTCTGATGAAAGCTATCTTGAGGAGGTTAAGATGTATACCGGCCAGAAATCAATTGCGACTATCATGGGCTATGTACATGCAGCATTCAAGGAGATTGAGGGGTATAGCACTACAGTTAGCAATGTTTTCCTAATTCGAGCCATGGAGCAGTTCGATAAATACTCTCGTAAACTCAGGGCCCAGCTCGGCTCTACCCTTACAATTCAAGAGTATAACGTAGAGATGGAGAAGCTTGAGGCTTTAAGAGATGATGACTTTGCTCGTGAGCTTGCAAGAGAGAAAACGGTCAAAGGAATCGCTCCGATTCTGCCTGGACGCGAATGATTCGGTGAATGCTGGGACGGGTCTATCATTCACGCAGTAGTGTTGAGATACCATGGTTCATTACCAATGGATTTAAGCCTTGGGCTTTAGGTCAGGAGAACGTTTTGTTGCTGCTTTCACGCTTCTGGAACCTTATCAGCCCCGACCGTCGCCCCCAGTGGGAGAAAGCGCGTGAACGCGAGTTCATCCTGGCGGCGAACTCCTTGAAGACCCTCAAGGTGACACCCGATGGTGGGATGTCCATCGATCCTGAAGAGCTTCGCGAACAGATCGTAGCTTCACGTGAGCAGTTGAAGCATCTCGTCCACAAACCAAGAGCGGCTAGCACATCATTCCAAGCGGCGGCAGACATTCGGGTGGAAGAGTTAGTGAGTCCCACCGTAGAGGCCCCAGTGAGCGCCATGGACTGTATCGAGGTGGTGGCTTGGCGTCGGTTGCAGAGCGGCGCTGCTGTGCGCTACGTGTGCTTCCAGTCTACAAGTTCTGGGCGATTCGCTGTCGCTACAGCCAGTCTGTTCACAGAAGCCATAGAGAGTCTCCCGACTTGGGTCGACGGCAATACCAACAGGCAAATTGCGAATGCCCTACAGCTCGGTGACCTCCAGTGGTACGCGGCGGTGAGCGAGGCTATGGATGCATGGGATGCAGAGCTCTGATGGCGCCACTAAGCGTCATCACTGACACCAAGGCCCCCACGTCGGCGGGTTATCCACGATATCGATGGACGTGCTGAGCTCGTACTGCATGTGCTCGAAAACTCTGTCGAGACGTGGATGAACTTTCGATTCTCGTAATGCACTCACTAATTCCAATAGCTCCCGGCCTTGAGCCACAGGCATTTGGATATCGCAATACACGGTGTCATCGCTGTCTCGTTCCACGTCTTTTCTCCGTCTGCATCAATCCAGCTTGGGCTTACTGCTGGCAGCTCTGTGTGCCTCGAGGTGCTGCATCTCTGATTCCCAACAAGCCAGGAATTTATACCAGTCCGCAGCGTAAGGCCTATCTAACAATCTGGTCGACCCGATACTCGCCTGACTGAAGCGCTCCCTCCAGGGCTGGGGGATAGTCTGCTCCAAAATCATGTCGATTCCGGAATGGTGATGCTGCACCGTGACACAATCCCGAACCTGGTTGAGCTCAAGCGCCTTGTCAGAATGAGGGGAGTCTTTTCTCTCTTGAAGTTCAAGGTCATCAAGGATGGATAAGGCATCGAACGCCTTCGAATCGCCTGGAGAGATGTTCGCAAGCCTCCACAAAGCTTTTCGTCTCTTGGCCTCCAGTTCGCGGAGTTCATCGTCGGGCATTTGAGTTACCTCTTATTGGCGTTGATGGCATGCCGCCTGCGGCGTCAGGCTGCCGTGAATCGAGCCCCGCCAAGGCGTGTCTCGACCCTGCGGGCTCGCATCCCTCACGCCTGCGCGCTCCGCTTGCTTGGTGTCTGAGCCTCTGTGAAGCATAGATCGCAACGCATCCTACCCTCATGATTCGGAGCTCGGCATCGCTATTCGAAGCGTTCTGTTATCGTTCTAAAAGTAATTTAGTCGCTCTTAGTCATCAGCCTTCTGGGGAGCCGGGAATGGACACAACTCGACGCTTACCAGGCAGAGCCTACCAAACGGTTCGCGATCCCGAGCGTCTTCTAATTGAAGAGCGTGCCGAAGCTCTAGCCGCCGCTGGCTACCCACTGCCAGATGATGATCCGGCTATGTACGCTGAGCAATTGTTGAAAGAGGCCAGAGCGGCAGCTCGTTCGTCGCAGCTAGATGGCGCTGCCGAAGAGGCTCCACTCTCAGCGCGAGAGGTCAGCCAAGTGCTGAGGGAGGTAGCTCTTGGGCGCCTAATTATGGTCAGAGCCTGCGAGAGGGGATGGGAAGAAATTTATGCGGAGCGCTTCAAAGTTAATGTCGAAGGTCGGCGAATGTCTATTCATAACGACCGCGATGAGCTGGGTTACTGCGAAGAGTGCATAAGCCCCGACGGACGGCGCTGGTCTTTAGACTCGGGAAATCGCTTTGGCACAGATCCCATTGCTATGCTGAGCACATGGGAGCATCAAACGCTTGAGCGTCTCCTGAAGGCGATTTAAGTGGGGCACCCTCCGCCACCCGCCTCTTTAGACATTTACGCAGCCCTGCCAGGCTGCTAGGACGACTTCCGTGCTCAGATATTTGTCTTTCGTCCTTTGAGTCGCAAGGTACTGCCGACTGGGAAGTTAAGAGCTGCCGCCCCCCATTTTTAGCATCAAGGAAGAAAATGAAATACTCATTGCTTGAAGGCGCTCGTGTAGAGGCCACTCCAAAAGCACGTGGTGTTTGCAGTTTTTGTGGTTCCCAGACCGTCGCTAAATGCGGGAACCATGTCGTCTGGCATTGGGCTCATAAACGTTTGGACAATTGCGATCCGTGGTGGGAAACGGAAACGGCATGGCATCGCGATTGGAAGAATATGTTCCCAACCGAGTGGCAGGAAGTTGTGTTGCAAGCGTCCTCAGGGGAGCGACATATAGCAGATGTCAGAACGCCTTCAGGGATGGTTATTGAGTTTCAGAGATCGACAATACACCCTGAAGAGGTCATCGCGAGGCAAAACTACTATCAAAATATGATCTGGGTGATCGATGGCACGCGAACTGAGTTCGACAGGTACAACTTCAGAATGGGTTTGTCAAAAGTGTCGGAGAATGGACTGGCTTCATTTAGCTGGCATTCCCGCAGCAAGCTTTTTGCTCGCTGGTGGGTTTCCAAACCCGTGTTCATCGACTTCGGCCCCGATTTTGGTATATGGCGCGTCTTAAGATTCGATCCGACTCAAAAACGTGGAGTGGTGGCTTACACACACAAGGAAAAGCTGGTCGAATGGATCACCAACGGCACCACCGATTTTAGCTTCAATGGAGGCCCGGCCTCTGATAAATCCGGTACGGCGGATCAATAAAAACCGACCAAGCGTCTAGCCGGCATCTCTGTCCTTCGGGGTCATTGCTGTGCCGGCTTGCAAATCAAACACTTCGAGACTACTGAGGTACAGGACGCTCATAAAGTGCTCTCCAGGATATCCCTATAGCCCTCGTACCCTTCAGAGATAGCCCTGGAGAGTACGAGAGACGATTTCGGGAGAAGCAACTCAAGGCTTTTCCTCCCACCTTCAGCGGCGCAGGACACGGTCTAGTATCAGCAGGGCTACTGCACCAATTGCAAGTGCAGCAACCGGCTTCTCTTTGACGAACGTAGACACACTGTCCAGTGCATCGCCATAGGTTTGAGTCAGCTGACCAGCAGCTTGGCGTCCCGCACCTTCGGCTTCAATCTTCGAATCACCCAGTAGTTTCCCCACTGCGCTTTGAGCTTTGCCGGCAACCTTCTCTACAACGCCTTCAACCTGTTCGCTTTTCATGATTTCAATACCTTCGTGAGTGAGCAGCTCAGATTCAGCTGAGCTAGCGGTGATGGGCACAGGTTTAGGGGGATGAGCTTCAAAATAAGTTCAAAGTTCCTAAGGCTCTGGAACGAACCCATCTAGTAGATAGGACATTTGCGACTCTGCTATCTTGACCGTCGACCGCTACCTGCATGAGGGTGCATGGGATGAATTATTTGGCTCATCTACACCTTGGGGGGCAATCGTCTGACGAGCTCCTGGGGAGCCTGTACGGGGACTTTGTTAAAGGCCCACTTGCAGGGCGCTTTTCTCCTAAAACTGAGGCTGCGATTCAGCTGCATCGGACGATTGATGCCTTCACTGATGCCCACGGGTTGGTCAGGCGAGCGCTATCACGATTTCCGAACGAGAAAAGGCGCTACGCCGGAATCGCTCTCGACATGTTCTTTGACCACTGCCTCGCGCGCGATTGGGAGCAATATTGTGACGTGCCGCTGGATGATTTCGCGCAGCAGATCTATGGGATTTTGGAGGCAGAGCCTAACCTTCCTTCGTCGCTGGCGCAGGTCGTGCCTTTGATGATCTCGGAGGATTGGCTGTGCGCCTATAGAGACATTGAAATGATTGGATATGGCTTGGGCATAATCTCGAAGCGCCTTTCCAGACCAGAGGGGCTTGATGGATTGTTCGAACATCTCGAAGGCAACTATGAGCTGCTGAGCGCAGACTTCAGCGATTTTTACCCAGCACTCCAAGCTTTTGCGCGTTTGCCTGCGGACGCGCAAGCCATGCGTTGAGGTTGTGCCGCACTTGCCAGCTCGATTCAAGTCTGAAGCCTGGTAAGGCGAGCGCTGTCTTATGAGAGGTGACTAATTTATGATGTCAGGATGACAAATTCGGATTCGGCATCATGAGTACACGTTCAGACCTTTTGACCAGCGCCGAGGTTCTGCTGCGCACGAAAGGCTATGCGGCCTTCAGCTATGCCGACCTTGCGGACGACATCGGCATTAAAAAGGCGAGTATTCACCATCACTTCCCCACCAAGGAAGGCTTGGCAATTGCCATCGTCGAGAGCTACCTGTTCCGGTTTAAAAAGCAGCTGGACGCTATCAATGATGAACACGTCAGTGTTGTCGACCGGCTGAATGCGTTCGCCTTGATGTTCGCACACAGCAGTCTAAACGGGATGCTTCCACTCTGTGGAGCCCTGGCCGCAGAGCTTCTGGCCCTGCCTGAAAGCCTCAAAGAAATGACAAAGGATTTCTTTGAAATACATCTAACTTGGCTCCAAGCAAATATTAAGCAGGGTCAAGATCGAGGAGAGCTCAAAGCCGACCTAGATGTAATCAGGGTTTCAAGGTTCATATTGAATACTTTGGAGGGTGCGAGCTTTGTTTCTTGGGCGATGAGCGATGATTACGAGAACTCGTCGGGGTTTGATTTTATTTTATCTAGCCTTCGTCGCTGAAAACTCTAGCAAGCGAGTTTATCGACTCTACCGCTCCATTCCCTTTCTAGGGGGCATCTTTCATCGATGTATCTTAGGTGCATCTTCCAATAGCTTCTCGATTTGGCCGCCTGCCAAGAGCACGCGGCCTTGAATCATTTGATTCGGGGCCGCGAGCCGATCTACGCTTGTTTTAATTAGCGCGGACTAAAACCCACCGGATAGATCACTCGGTATTATCTGGTGTGCGGTAGATTTGCAGCCAATGACGTGAAGGCTTGCTTGTAGGCGGCGCCTTTTCGTGGTCGCGGATCGTACAATACCGCCCATGACGAGCGTCAACCGCGCTCTTAGCTGCGTTCAACGTGACCTCTTGAAACGACCCCCCGTCGCGTCCCAGCACGTTGCCTGGGGTTACATAAACAGTCATAACGTCTCCCTAATTTCTATCCATGTGATGACGGCATTATGCCATCAAGCCGTACAATTGCATAAAACCAACCTGATGCATAGAGATATGAGATGTCTTGTCCTGACGTCACTCTCGGAGTGATTCTGTCGGTCACAACCCTCATTGCTTCACCATCATTATTCCCAATTCCTCTATGCAGCCTAAATCTCCAAAGCTATCGGTATCGTTATCTATCTTGTAAGCCATCCTACTACTTGGTAGGCTTGTTTCTCTTCCGGCCAAATCGTCCGGCTTATCTGAAGAGGAACGTCCACATGAGCAGCAATCTGAATGGTATCGATGTCGCCGCACTGCAGAATTTCGCCGAAGGCGTTGCTGGGGATGCGAGCAAGCGCCACGCGAGCTTCAACGTTAAGACCGAGTGGAAAGGCCAGACTCGCTCCGTAGCTAAGGTCAGCCGTTACAGCTTGGCCGGTGAGACCTATTCCCGCGATTTTGAAATTGCAGCCGATGAGCCGAATGAATTGCTGGGCGAGAACACCGCGCCCAATCCTCAGGAGCTGCTGATGGCTGCTCTAAACGCCTGCATGTCGGTCGGCTATGCCGCCAATGCCGCGATGATGGGCATCAAGATTCACAGCCTGGAGATCGAGACTGACGGCACCCTCGACCTGCGCGGTTTCCTAGGCATCGACGAAAGCGTTAACCCAGGCTACGACGAAGTGAGTGTCGTTATTCGCCTGCACACCGATGCTTCCCGTGAGCGTGTAGAGGAGCTGCACAACGTGGTGCTCAAGACTTCGGTCAACTACGCCAACTTCTCTAAAGCCATTCGCATGCTCCCTAAGCTGGAAGTCATCGAAGGCTAACCGTCCTGGCCACAGGTCAGCACGGCACCTTGCCGCTGGCCACCTCTCACTTATCTGATACCGGAGTCTGTAATGAACGATTATTTTAAAAGCAAAAAACTGCTGGTCGTCGGCGGCACGAGCGGCATGGGCCTGGAAACAGCGCGCCAGTTTTTAAAGGCGGGTGGCAGTGTGGTTCTCACCGGCAGTAAACAGGATAAAGCCGATGCTGTGCGCGCCGAGCTGAGTCCGCTGGGGAACGTATCACTGATCGTTGCCAACCTCATGACCGAGGAAGGGATGAATTATGTACGCAGCGAAATCAATGCCAACCACAGTGACATCGGCTTCATGGTGAACTCTGCAGGCATATTCATTCCGAAGCCTTTCATCGAGCACGATGAGGCTGACTACGACATGTACCTGGATCTGAACCGCTCCACATTCTTTATCACGCAGGCAGTGGTCAAAAATATGCTTGCTGCCAAGCGCGAAGGCTCCATTGTCAACGTCGGTTCGATTGGCGCGCAAGCCGCGCTGGCCGGATCTCCAGCAACCGCTTATTCGATGGCTAAGGCGGGCCTGCACGCAGTTACCCGAAACCTGGCAATTGAATTGGCTCACTCAGGTATCCGAGTCAATGCCGTTTCGCCTGGCATCGTTCACACCTCGATCTATGAAGGCTTCATGGACAAGGACGCGATCCCGGATGCGATGAAGTCGCTAAACGATTTCCATCCACTGGGTCGAGTCGGTGTTCCTGAAGACGTCGCCAATACCATCCTCTTTTTACTCTCCGATAAAACCTCCTGGGTGACCGGTGCTATCTGGGACGTTGATGCAGGGGTGATGGCGGTACGTGCCTAAACACCGAGGCAAGCGCCCTGTGTAGTGCCTCTCAACGGGGCGCTTTCCAGCAGGCTGCTTCGGTGACAAGGGTGCTGGCTGTAGGAGTTTCAAATGTCTATCACGACAAAAGCCGCGCTGCTGAGCTACGCGGAAACCCAGATGCGCTCAAAGGGTTACTCAGCGTTCAGTTACGCGGATCTCGCAGCGAAAGTCGGCATTAGAAAAGCCAGCATTCACCATCACTTTCCTACTAAGGAGTGCTTGGGCGCGGAGCTGATCAACGACTACATCGCTCGCTTCAACGAGACATTGCTGTCAATCGAGATCATGCATCCCGAGCCACTGCAGCGCTTGCAGGCTTTTTCCCGACTTTTCGTGATCAGCGCGAATGAGGGGCTGCTGCCGTTATGCGGTGCCTTGGCAGCGGAAATGGTTGCGCTGCCTTTGTCGCTACAAGGACTTACCAGGGACTTCTTTAATTCCCAGCTCGCCTGGCTCCAAAGCACCCTAAATGACGCAGTCCGGCAGCACCACTGGTTACTTGGAACAACTGCTGAGAGCTTCGCCTTCATGCTGCTGAGCATGTTGGAGGGAGCAAGCCTCATTGATTGGACACTGGGTCGCTCAGCCGACCCGTTGGCTGGCTTTAACCATTTGCTTGAAATGGCCGCAATGCAATCTTCACTTCTCCGTGCAGGATAAATTATGCAAACCCCTTCGAAAAAATATGTAGTCGATATCTGGTCTGATTATGTGTGTCCCTGGTGCTGGATTGCCACGCGTCGTTTTGAAAAAGCACTCGAAAACTTTCCGGAGAAGGACGATGTACAGGTCAACATTCGGGCCTATCGACTCGCTGCAAATCACGCCCCTGAACCGATGATCGCAGCACTGAAACGTAAGCTCGGCAACCCAGATTCCGCAGAAACGATGATGAGTACGATCAGTAAATATGGCCAGGCTGACGGGCTGGATTATCGCTTCGACACAATGATGTTTGGTGACACAGCGGATGCTCATGTCCTGGTGAAAGCAGTTGAAGACACGACAGTGAAAAAGCGCCTTGTCGAGGCGCTGTATGAGCAAAGTACCAGCCACGGCAAGTCGCTTTTTGATCGCGCCAGTTTGGAGGCGATTGCGAAGGGAGCAGGTGTGCCGGATGAGTCGATCAAATTGGCTTGGTCGTCTGTGGAGCTGCGCGTTGAAATGGAAGCTGATGAGCATTTCGCCGCCCAGTTGGGTTCTGGCGTACCGCTGTTCGTTTTCAACAATGAGTTCTCGGTATCGGGCGCGCAGCCTGAAACTGCTTTTCTTGAAGCGCTTAATCACATGCTTGAGAGCATCGAAGTCGACGATAGCGCATCGACGGCGCAGGTCTGCGGCATCGATGGCTGCAAGATTTGATTGGCAACGGAACGGGGGCACTCTGAAGGTGCCCCCTTTTCCTTAACACAACACGTGAGATCCAAATGAGCCGTATCGTTGAATTGAGCGCTCCCCAATTTTCCCGCTTTGTTGCCAAAGGCAGCAGTGTCGTACTGGTCTCAGCATCTTGGTGCAAACCTTGTAAAGAGATGAAGCCAGTCTTCGTCGACTTGGAGGAAAAGCTCCATGCTCTCGCAGTGTTTGGAAAAATTGATATTGCGGTATCACCGACGATTGCGCAGATGTATGGCATTCGCACTGTGCCGTCCGTGGCAGTGTTCCACGAAGGCCGATTGTTGAAAGTATTCGCCGGGTCTAAATCAGTTTCAGCCTTGAAAAAAGCAATCGTCACTGAGCTGGAGGACGCTAGCTAAACAAGCATCCTCCTCGACCGGTAAGTCAGTCAGCTATCTGATTCGCTGCGTGGAAGGCTCACCTTTCCTGGGCCTGCGTCAATTGGATGAGCGCGATCTTCATTGAATATTTCCGTTAGTAAAGCGTTGGCTCGTTTGTAAGCGTCGTACTTGAATTCGGTATCGTCCTCGGGCTGAGCGGCCATCTCTTCTAGCATTTCCAAGTTCAGGCGACGGAATCGATCCGCACGCTCACGAGCTTCGTAGCGTCCTATCCCGAGTTGCTCCAAAGCCCTGCGCCCCAGGGACAATGCGCTTTCAAATGTCTCTCGCTCGACTTCTTCCACACCCATCTGACGTAGGGTAATGATGTGCCCCATATCTCGAGCGCGCACCACCAATTTTAGGGATGGAAAATGCTCCTGGGCCAACTTGGTCAGTGCCAGGTTATCGTCCTGATTATCGATGGCGTTGATCAGCACCACGGCTTGAGCAGCGCCCGCTGCGTGCAGTAAATCGAGGCGGGTGGCATCCCCATAGAACACCTTGACCCCGAACTTACGCAGTGTCTCGATGTGGTCGGGATCATGATCCAATACCACGACTTCAAAACCACAAGACATCAGCAGTCGCCCAGCGATCTGACCGAATCGACCGAAGCCGGCAATGATGATCCGAGGATTGCTCTGATCAATGGTGTCAGCTTCATTACTGCCCTGTTTGCTCGACGACTCCAGGTGATTGAGCAAAAGGATCAACAAAGGCGTTACGCACATCGACAACGCTACCGCTAGCGTCAGGCTCTTACCCCAAGGGTCGACCAAGATGCCGGCGACTGTTGCTGCGCCAAATACTACAAAGGCAAACTCACTGCCTTGGCCAAGGAACACTGCCTGCCATGAACGCTGGTCACTTGGGACATTCAGGAAGCGACCCAGGAGCTTGATCACGAGCAGCTTGATCAAGATGAAGCCCAAGGTCAGGGTGATGACTTTCAGTGGCGAATCGATCAGCGTGCCGAAGTCAATCGACATCCCTACACCTATAAAGAACAGACCCAGCAACAGTCCTTTGAAGGGTTCGATATCGCTTTCCAGAGCATGGCGATATTCCGAGCTGGCCAAGAGAACGCCGGCCAGGAAGGCGCCCATGGCCATGGATAAGCCGGCCTCTTCCAACAAGAGACCGAACCCGAACACCAGGAACAGTGCGACGGCACTGAAGATTTCCCTCAAGCCGGAGCGCGCTACAAAGCGAAGGACAGGGCGAGATACGTATTGGCCCAGGAGAACCACTGCGACAATCGCTCCGACGATTTTTGCGATGGACAGGGCCAACTCTGCACCTGAGGGCGTACCACCATTTGCGGCCAGCAGTGGGATCATGGCCACTAGGGGAATCGCCGCGATGTCCTGGAAAAGCAACACGGCAAAACTGCTGCGACCCACTGCGGTGGAGTTCATGTTTCGCTCGGTCATGGCCTGCATCGCGATAGCAGTCGAGGACAGGCTTAACGTCAGCCCTACCAGCAGCGCAGCCGTCCAGTTCAAGCCAAGTGCAGCGCAAAATATTGCGATGGCCGCACCGCATGCCAGCATCTGCAAAGCGCCACCGCCGAACACCATGCGGCGCATGGCCCAAAGGCGTTTGGGGTCGAGTTCGAGGCCAATGATGAACAGCATCAACACCACGCCGATTTCAGCAAAGTGCAGGATGGACTCGACATCGGTCACAAGCTTCAAACCCCATGGGCCGATAAGGCAGCCGGCTATCAGGTAGCCTAGAACCGGGCCAAGCCCTAACCGAACGGCAATTGGGACTATCAAGGCTGCGGAGCCCAGGTAGATGAGCATTTCAATCAGGCTGTGAGTGTCCATTCAATCTTCCCTCCATGACTTCAGGCGCTCGCCATAATTCCGGATCTGTTTAAGCAATGCGGTTTGATCTGCTCTGTAAGCACCATGGACTGCGACTGGACTCAACCAACGCATCCCGCAGTAATTCGCCGTCGCCTGAATGGGCTGAGACAGCACCGCAAAACCTGGGTGGTCGCCGTCTTCAAAATGATCATGCTCTCCGCCAGTAGTCACGGCCCACAGCATTTTTTTGTTTTTCAAGGCAGTAGCGCCCGCGCCGTAGGCCCAGCCCTGTGTGAAAACCTTATCGATCCACAGCTTCAAGAGAGGTGGGTAGCTATACCAGTACAGAGGGTGTTGCAGAACGAGGAGATCTGCCTGTTCCACCGCCCTCTGCTCAGCTTCAACGTCGATATTGAAATCGGGGTACAGGTCGTACAGCGAACGGATTGCGACATCGGGATTGTTGGCTGCCAGCTTGAGCATCAACATGTTGACGTTGGATTTATCAGGGTAAGGATGGGCGTAAATGATCACAATCACGGAGTAGTCCCCACAAACCTGGCGTTCTTTAAGAACGGAAAAAGCTCCCTGTTCGTTGAGAATAACCGCACTCAACGAACAGGGAGCTAATGACCTGAAGGAGAAGCCTTACTGGCCGGCTTGCAGCTTCAATACTTCCTGCGCGGTCACAGGTTTGCCACCAATACCCCAGTCTCCACTTTTAACCTCTTCGAAGATGACCCAGGTGAGGGCGCGCATGTTTTCGCCTTCAACCGACACCATAGCGTCAGTCACTTTGCGAATCACTTCAGCCTTTTGCTCGTCGGAAAAAACGCCTTCAATCCCTTTGATAGTTACGAGTGGCATGGTGTTCTCCTCAATGTTTGTGAAGGAATATCAGGCTTTGGCAGCTGCGTATTCCGGATAGTCGGTGTAGCCCTTATCAATCGAACCGCTTACGCCGTAGTAGGTCGCGCGATCACCTTCGGCCAATGGCCAATCGTTCTGCATACGCTCTACCAAATCAGGATTGGCAATGTAGGCTGTGCCAAAAGCAATCAGATCTAGCTCGCCTTTAGCCAGCTCAGACTCTGCGATCTCTTTGGTGAAGCCGCCCGCAGCCATCAAGGTGCCGTTGTACGCTTCACGGAATGCAGCGCCGAAACCAGGTGGTGTTTGCGCGGCAACAATGGTCGGTTGGTAGTTCAGGTGAACAAATGCCAGATCCCTTTCGTTGAGCGCAGCCGCCATGCTCATCCAGGTTTCTTCTTCGCCTTCGTACACACCGAAGTCATACAGTCGACCAAACGGAGAGAACCGCACACCAATCTTCGATCCGCCGATTTCAGCAGCAATCGCATCAATCGTTTCCAGCAGGAGCCGTTGACGGTTCGCAATAGAGCCACCGTACTGATCAGTACGAGTGTTCAGAGCGCTGCTCAGGAATTGGTCGAATAGGAAGCCGTTGGCTGCCATGATTTCGATACCGTCAAAGCCGGCGTCCATGGCCATCCGTGCGGACTTCACGAAGTCAGCGATGACGCGTTTCACTTCTTCAGTTTCCAGCGCACGTGGAGCGCTGGGCTGCACCGGGCCAGCTTTGCCAGGTTCGATCCAGGCATACACCGTGGTGTCCACCGCAGGCACCTTGCCCGAGGAGACCGGCACTATGCCGTGTACCGAGGTGTGGGACATACGGCCTACGTGCCAGAGCTGCGCAAAAATCTTCCCGCCCTTGGCGTGCACCGCGTCAGTCACTTTGCGCCAGCCTGGCAAATGCACATCTTCGTAAATGCCTGGGGTATAAAGATAGCCGCGAGCCTCATCGGAAATAGGCAGGCCCTCGGTAATCAGCAAGCCGGCAGAAGCTCGTTGTGCGTAGTAAAGCGCGTTGGATTCATTCGGAATGTTGTTCAAGGTTCGGGTGCGAGTCATGGGGGCCATGACAACGCGGTTTTTCAAAGGAGTACCGGCTAGATCGTAAGGAGTGAACAGCTTATTCATGATTAATCTCGACGTCGTTAAGGGTTGAATTCGGCGTTTGAGTTAGGACTTGTCGAACGCGTCGAGTACGTGGGTGCTGTAAACCATCGCAGCACCTGCATTCATGTTGATGGCCACACCCAATGCTTCGGCGACCTCTTCACTGGTTACACCGAGCTTCTTGGCTTCAGCAGCGTGGAAGGCAATACAACCATCGCAGCGGGTCGTTACGGCCACAGCAAGGGAGATGAGCTCGCGAGTCTTGGCGTCCAGATGGTTGGTTTTCCCACCGGCGGCCCCGAGTGCGGCCATGCCCTTCATTGTTTCCGGCGACAGGCCGTTGAGCTCTACCAAACGAGCATTGATGTCTTTGCGGGTTTGCTTCCAATCTTGCATGGGATTCTCACAGGGATAGCGTTGGTTGCACGAATTTAAAATCTGCAATAAAGCTACCATCCAGTTGGTAGGCTTTCAACGACCCTGTGTTGATTTTTAATATCAATGCAATCGAATGAACAGTTTCTTGCTCGAAATCTCGGAGGTTTTTCCAGAGTTCACTCTGAATCAATAGGTGAGCGTTCCTAAAAGCTCTCAGGTTTTCGAATGTGGCATAAAGCTCGCCGATCCACACAGAAATGACGATCTGCTTTGGGAAAGCAGGTTGGCGTGCAGCGCTAGGATGGGCCATCTCGTACGCGTGCCGGCTCCTCTGCTGCTATGAGAGCCTGAGCAATAGACACGGATCCGGAAAAACTTTAGCTTGATCAAACATGGATCAACGGAGCGGAAACGGGATGAAAGACTCTTTTTCCAAGCGCAACGGATTTCATAGCACCCAAGAGAGTGAAATCACCATCAGGGAGGATGCGCCAGAGGAGCTACGAGGGTATTTGGTTCAACTGGCCTACGAGTGCGGATTCAAGCCCTCAGGCCTGCGGGCCATTCTTTGTAAAGCCCTAAAAAAACAGCCCGACCCGAATAACTGGAGCGAATTTCCCAACGTTGACTGGGAGGTGAACAATCTTCTCCAAGAATGTAAGTGGTACAAAGTTTATGACGTAATCGAACGCATCCAGGCCGACTTGGGTCAGCACAACTACAACCCGGATACGTACGAACATTTTCACACCGAGTTGAATGACTATTTCGTAGAGAATGGCATTGGTTGGAAGCTTGCAGATGGCCTGGTCGAAATTCGTGGCCCGGAGTCATTCGAAGTCATCGTAAAGAATGCTAGGGAGACAGAGAGCGAATACGGTCATGTGACAGCGGGTAAGGAGCTGCACGAAGCAATAGGTGATCTCTCCCGTCGTCCCTCTCCTGATCCAACAGGTGCCATTCAACATGCTATGGCATCATTAGAGTGTGTTGCCCGAGAAGTCACTGGTGATGTCAAAGCGAATCTGGGTGACATCCTCAAACGACACAACACCATCATTCCTCCCCCACTGGATCAGGCTGTAGCGAAGGCTTGGGGTTACGCATCTGAAAATGGTCGGCACATACGCGAAGGACGAGAGCCGTCGTTCAACGAGGCTGAGTTGATAGTTGGCCTATGTGCCTCTCTCGGTAATTACCTCATTAAAAGTGCACAGGCGGACGCCCCCGATTGAGCAAAGGATGATGATTTCCATCCATGCTAATGGGCGCGACCGTCACTGCAAAACTCGTGGAGTGAAATGGTGCTGACCCCGTGAAAGACGAAGGAACTCCCGCAGGCTCGCACGCCCATTACCGCGCTGAAACGTGGCTAGCACATAGCGAGAATTCTCGGTCGTCATCACCCAAAACCTGCCTTCACGCTCGACTCTGATCACATCAGAAGTCCGAATCAGATGACCATCACCAAACCGCCCATATTGGTCTTTACGGTTGTGACCAAAAACTACGCCGATGCCAGCACGAGCCTTTATGGATACTCCGCAGAGATAGGCTGTTATCGGTTTGTCGAAGCCTTGCGCTTGTGCTTTTAGGATTCGTGCGAGATCGAAATCTGTATGTCGTTTTCCATGCAGATTTACATCAATTGTGTTCAGCATAATTGCGTTCCTTTCGCATTCCGTATGGCGTTACCAGGAAATCTTCACGGAACCATCTGTGCTGGTATCGTGCAGGATTCTTGGTAAATCTCAGGCTTTACGAATCATGTTCGCGTGATAAATCGGACGAAGGTTGCTCAGTGCATCGCTACTGAAGCCCGGTTGGTGAGAGCTGTGGTATTTGGAGCCGGTCTCCACCTCCAGCAGGCACACAACACACTCGTTTTGGTCTTCACCAAGCGTCACTTTGGTCAGTTTCTCCATCCGCCAAACTCCCGTGCCATTCATGTGGGCAGGTGTGACTACTTGCACCTCTGTGATGATCGTCTCCGCGTCCTGGGCAATCAGTAGTTGCTGAAGCCGTGGTTCGCTGTCGATCATCAGAACCGCCTCTGAAATTCTGTCCTCGTACATGGCCTGGACAGTTACGTGATACCAGTGATTACGAAGCACTTTGGATACCTGATGCCATTGGTATTGACCCTCACCGAACATGCCCGGTAGGCCCAGCATGTCGGCGTCGTGTGTTCTAAACATCGTATGTCCTTGGCCTGAAGGGGCTCCGATATAGAGCGCAGGTTAGAAGAGGGAGAAAACGTCTTTCAGGCTTGCGAGCTGTTCATGACCAGGGCCAATCAATACGTAAACAGAGTTTCTGGTCTCGAACGCAACACCGTCGTGGAGACCGGTGCACATGCTTGAACGAACCCAATCGCCGCGTTCGAAACGGCCTTGGCTGTCCTCGGCCACGTTGTGAGCAAACAGGATCATCGGGAGCTGGCCCGCTGCACGGCATTTGAAGAGTTCGTCGCGGGTGACTTCAATGCGAAATATTGTCCAATCTCGAACCAAGCAGTAAGGCTTTTCGGGAAAACGTTGGTTCGCCAGCGCTCGTGCATCAGAGCTGCTCGACAGGCCTTCCAGTGGTGTACGTGGCCCCTTCATAAAGTCAGGTTCTACGACGCTAGCCATAAGGCCTCCCCTCAGTAATTAACATCAAATTGACAATTCAACCCTCTCTCCCCGCCGCTCACGATGGCTTGGCTGATCCACGACAGGGCTGCTTTTTCGTGGCCGTGGCGCATGGGCAAAGCTATTAAACCTCTAGATAAGTCCCAAGGCAATCATAACGAACCTGATTGGGCGTGTTATGACGCTGCTAGGTGTGGCTTTATCCTCGGATTTGGTTGGGGAAAATACCGATGGATGCGGCAGAAGCACTGGCTGTCGTGGTTCGTGGAATTCGCAGAGGCCAAGGTCTGTCCCAAGAGGACATCAACAACCTTGGGCGCTCTCATTTCAGCCGTATAGAGCGCGGAGAAGTCAGTATTGGACTCGACGTCCTGGTGAGGCTCGCCGGGATCCTAGACCTCGATCCGGCTACGCTCCTGCTGATGGCGACCTCCATGCAAAATCACGAGTCATTCAAGGACGGCCAGAAACGTCTTACGAAGCAACTCGCAAGAATTAGGAAGGCAGGGATCGATCTTGAGATTGAGTCGCAGGCTCGAACTGGAAAGCCACGTCCTGGGCGGCCAGCTCGTCCTGATGCGGTTAGAAATGCTATTGAGGCCAATCGATTGAAGCAGTGGGGAATTTCTGTTGCTGAGATCGCGGAAAGGTTGGGGCTTTCTGAAGCGACTGTTCGTAGGTATTTGAAAACAACCAAGCCCGAACAGCCGTGACTTTTGAATGACCAGCACTAGGCTGAAAATGTCCCAAGAAGGTTTGCTGTGGAAGATTGCTCTGCAACACCTTGGCCCCGTAGGGCTTCATCACAGTGTTGTAGAACTATGGACAAAGGCAGAGCCGCGAGACCGCGCAACCGTCGAGTACCTGGAAAGTCTTCACATTGGCAATGACGTGCTGAATATACTGAGAATTGCCCAAGTATATGTCGGTGCGGTAGTACCTTACAGGCCGCTAGAGCCAGACAGAATCGCGATCTACTCCGCTCACGCCGAGCATCTTGCCGACAAGTTGTTGCGGGCCATGCCTGTCGAAAAGCTGCCGCCCAGCTTGAAGGGTGCCAGGCTTGAGGTCGATCTAGGAATGTAGGTCGAGCGCCGGGTGATTCATACACGCTTCCAGAGGACACGCTGGAGCAGCCATCCTAGTAGAATTTGTCGAGCTGATTACCGCCCCCTTTGAGATGTTCTATGAACTCTGAACTAACTGAAGAAGGAATGCGACGTGCTCTTTTCGGTACGCCTCAGCCCGAGGAGCAGATGCCTGCTCCTGTAGCAGAGGAGCCAGTGGAAGAAGTTGTGCTCGCGAAATCGGTGGTCGCTCCAGCAGCCAAGAAGAAAACGGCAAAAGCATTCACGCCCAGGCTGAGGGTCACGTTACGCGTTGGAAACGAGTTTGAAGGGAAAATGGTCGAGTTGATTCACGAGGCTGATACGTTGAGCTCATTGCTTGCTGAGCAGGAGGCTGTGAAGGCTGCTAGGAAGAAGTACAAGTACGTGGAAGTGGTATCGGTTAAATCCATGTAAATGCGCGCCAAATGACCTAGTCGTGCAAAGGGTCGGCCCGTACATGGATCATTGATCAAACATCTTGCCTAGCCTAAAGGGCATTCAGATCGCTTGCATGCAGCTGCTCTTGATGCCTCTTGATGCCATTGGCGCTGATGCTATAGGATCAGATCAGGAGATGGCATTCCTCCTTTAACCGCCTTCGTGCTGATGATGCCTACGTGAACCCTGGACAGGGTGCGTAGGTGTGTCTCCCTGTCCTCCAATTTAGGACAGGATATGATCTTACCCTTCGAGTCTCCCTTTCTTCTCTGCGCCTGCCTTCTGCCTGTTATTCCGTTCAGGTTTGATGAGGTGGTCTCGCCATGATGAAGTCATTAATCGTCATTGCCGTTGGCGCTTCACTTGGAGCCTGGTTGCGTTGGCTCTTGGGGATGAAGCTGAATGCTCTGTTCCCAACGATTCCTCCAGGCACTGTGGTCGCGAACATGGTTGGGGGTTACATCATCGGCTTGGCCATCGCCTTCCTGGCCGCATCTCCGACCCTAAGCCCTGAGTGGCGTCTCCTAATCATCACGGGTTTCTGTGGTGGGCTTACCACCTTCTCCACATTTTCAGCCGAAACGGTTGCCTTGATTCAGGAAGGCAGACTGCTATGGGCGCTCGGGTCAATTTCGTTGCACGTCTTAGGTTCGTTAGCGATGACCGCTGCCGGGCTTCTGTCCTACCAAATGATTGGTACTCGCTGAGGAGATAGAAATGAAAGGCTATATGGTCGTTTTCTTCACCCAACAAAACCGTCGTTATCAGGGAAAAATGCTGGGCGAATGGATAGTCGACGTGGCTAAAGAAATGGGGTTACGCGGCGCCACGCTCTGCACCGGAATAGAAGGGTTTGGGCACACCGGAAAACTGCACTCATCACATTTTTTTGAGCTGGCGGATCAACCCACGGAGATTCGCTTGGCAATCACGGAAGATGAGGCCGAACGATTGTTCAAACGACTGGACTCTGAGGAAATATCGGTATTTTTCACGAAGACGCCAATCGAGATGGGCACTCTTGGAAAAACGCCTTCCAGTTCAGCCCCTTCCACAACTTCGGAGCTATGAACATGAGCTACACGGACATTCCGGCTGGTAACGCGATCCCCGATGACTTTTTCACCGTTATCGAGATTCCTGCAAACCACTCGCCGATTAAGTACGAGGTGGACAAGCCAAGTGGGCAGATCTTTGTCGACCGCTTCCTCAGCACACCGATGTTCTACCCGGCCAACTACGGGTTCATTCCAAATACGTTGAGCGATGATGGCGATCCTTTGGATGTTCTGGTGATTTGCCCTTACCCGGTATCGCCTGGCGTTGTCATCCGCAGTCGCCCGGTTGGTGTGATGTACATGACTGACGAAGCCGGAGCCGATGCCAAGGTGATCGCAGTGCCTCATGAAAAACTCAGCTCGATGTACATCGACGTAAAGGAGTGCTCAGACCTCCCTGCGTTACTCCTCGCGCAGATCCAGCACTTCTTCGAAAACTATAAAACATTGGAACCAGGCAAGTGGGTGAAGATGGGCCGCTGGGGGAGCTCAGATGAGGCGCGGGAAGAGATTCGCAAATCGGTAGCTGCGTATACCCCCAAGTAGGTTTCACTCGAGATTGAATTCATCTGCCGAGAGTAGGAACTGAGCGGCAAGTGATTTGCTTATCAGTCGCCCGAAGCAGCAAATATCGATTGAACCAAGCGCATGAAAAAATAGGTGGCTGATACCTTCAGCCATCTATGGGATATCGATGCTAGGCGAAGATTGCATCGCGCAGCATATCTTCCGCTTCCTGCGCAGATAACCCCTGATGATGAGTTGCGGGTTCAAGTGGTGAACTGTTTCAGGCTGTTTGTTTGCCCGTAACCGAGCCGCTCAGATGCTAAAATATCCCCTTTTCGATCAACTACAAGGGCATCAATGACCAACCACAGAATTCCTGTAGAAACGCCTAGAGCGGCTGCAATTTTAGCCCGTTTCCTGTCATCGGAATCCGCTGGAGGTCTCGTTTTGATGGGCGCCGCTTTAGCAGCTCTGATTGTGGCCAACTCGCCTCTGTCCGAAGGCTACTTTGCAGCGCTGCACAGTGTCTGGTTGGGCATGTCTGTGGAGCATTGGGTCAATGATGGCCTGATGGCTATCTTCTTCCTGATGGTCGGCCTTGAGATCAAAAGAGAGGTTCTGGCAGGTGGGCTTTCCACTTGGGGCCAGCGTGCCTTACCAGGATTTGGTGCTATAGGCGGCATGGTTGTGCCTGCGATGATCTACATCGCAATCAACTGGGGGAATTCTGAGACCTTGAAGGGCTGGGCTATCCCAGCCGCTACCGACATCGCATTCGCCTTGGGCGTCTTGTCGTTACTGGGGAAAAGAGTCCCTACGTCGCTGAAGGTCTTCCTTGCTGCCTTGGCGATCATTGACGACCTGGGTGCTGTAGTCATCATCGCCTTTTTCTACACCACTGGTCTTTCCATGCCGATGTTGCTGGCATCGCTCGCAACCCTGGTCATTCTGATCGCAATGAATCGATTGGGCGTCAGACGATTATTCCCATATTTGCTGGTCGGTGGTGTGCTGTGGTTCTTCGTGCTGCAGTCGGGAGTGCATGCCACCCTTGCGGGTGTCGCTGTAGCGCTGTGCGTCCCAATGGGCAAGCCTGAAGAGGAAGCCCGGTCTCCACTGCTGTTCCTGGAGGAAAAGCTGCACATGTGGGTCGCGTTCGCTGTGGTGCCGATTTTCGGCTTCGCCAATGCGGGCGTTTCACTGGCCGGTATTTCCATGGAGAACCTAGTCGATCCGGTTCCTCTGGGTGTTGCGCTGGGCTTGTTGGTGGGCAAGCAGATTGGCATCTTCCTATTGGCTGCTCTGGCCATTCGTATGGGCTTGGCCAAACTGCCGGAAGGCAGCAATTGGGCACAGCTTTACGGCGTTGCGCTCTTGTGTGGCATCGGCTTCACCATGAGCCTGTTCATCGGAAACCTGGCGTTTGCTGGATCAGCTCACCTGATTGACGAGGTAAAAGTCGGTGTGTTGATCGGCTCTACTCTGGCTGCAGTCGGTGGCGTCCTGATTTTGCGTCGCAGCGCTGCGCCTGCCGTTACCACAGCCACTCTATCGAGGTAAGCAGAAATGAGCTGAAAGCAGAATTTCTCTCCATCAGAATTTCTGCTGTTGGAGCACCGTCTAACGAAGTGCCATCATTTTGTCGTTAAGAGCAGGATACAGTGTGCGACGGCATATCGAAGCCGAGATATGCCGGTGAGGGAGGCCGTCGTATTTGGTTTTCTATAGCAGTCACGTGGGGAGGAACGAATCTTGTCAGCCGAGGGACGTTCAAAGGGTGTTACGACTGAGTCCCCATGGATGGTATTTCTGGTATTCCTGCGCCTAGGTCTCACTTCTTTCGGAGGCCCGATTGCACATCTAGCTTACTTTCGAGAAGAATTCGTTGCTCGACGCCAATGGCTGAGCGAGCGCAGTTATGGGGATTTGATTGCCCTGTGCCAGTTCTTGCCGGGGCCCGCCAGTAGTCAGGTTGGCATAGGTTTAGGACTATCTCGTGCCGGGTTTCCTGGAGCAGTCGCTGCGTGGGCAGGTTTCACATTGCCTTCGGCAATAATCCTAGTTTTATGCGCTCAGGGTATGTCTGCGTGGGGAGGCGCGTTTCCGAGCGGTCTTTTGCACGGTCTTAAAATTGTCGCGGTGGCTGTCGTTGCTCAAGCCGTCTGGGGAATGGGTCGTAGTCTTTGCACTGATGCCTCTCGAATAACCGTCGCAGTGTTTGCGGCTTATGCTGCACTGCTTTGGCCGCATGCCTGGGGGCAGATCGGCGTGATTTTCTTCGGTGCCGTCATAGGATTAATGCTCTTCAAAACCGATCAAAGCCAAACTACTGAGTCTTTGCCGATATCGGTGAGCAGGAAAGTCGGTGTGGTGTCGTTGCTGCTGTTCTCCGGCCTGTTAGCTGGCCTGCCATTGCTGGTTCAGTTGTGGCCATCACAAGCGTTAGCTGTGGTAAACGCCTTTTTCCGCGCCGGGTCATTAGTTTTCGGAGGTGGACATGTTGTGCTGCCATTGCTTCAGTCGGCGACCGTGCCGAACGGATGGGTAGCCAATGACACGTTTCTGGCCGGGTATGGTTTAGCACAGGCCGTACCAGGCCCGCTTTTTACCTTCGCAGCATTTCTTGGCGCGTCCATGAATGCCCAACTTTCTGGTTGGCTCGGGGCTACCGCGTGCGTCGTTGCAATTTTTGCTCCTTCGTTCTTGCTCGTAATCGGCGTGTTGCCATTTTGGGAGCAACTGCGGAAGAGCTTACGCACCCAAGCTGCACTTTCAGGCGTAAACGCAGCAGTTGTTGGCCTTCTTCTGGCGGCCTTGTATAACCCAGTCTGGACGAGCGCGATATTGATTCCTGCAGACTTTGGCTTGGCGCTGATAGCGCTTGTGGCTTTGATGTTCTGGAAGATTCCTCCATGGTTGGTCGTCCTGGCGGGAGGTTTTCTCGGATGGTTACTCAGCATTGAGTTTTGATGCTCGGCTAAACAGATATGTGCGTGCCTCGAATTTTCAGAAGTCGCTATGCTCAAAATTTGTGCGACCGCGTTCAATTGCTTGCCCACAGCACCTAGAGTCTTGGAAGCACCGAGAACAGAAGCGACACTTCACCGAAGCAGCAAGACAGGCATGGTGGCTGTCCGAAGCATCGTAGTAGTCGTGCTTCCTACCAGAAATCGTCTGATGCGCGAGTGGCCGTAGGCCCCCATGACGAGAAGATCAATTCCGTGCTCGGCCTGATAAACGTGCAGAGCCGCCTCCACTTCTCCTTGCAGGATTTGGGCTATGACGATAAAGCCGTGTGTAAGTAGCGCGTTCCTAGCTTTCTCCAGCGCTTCTCGGTTGCCTTCCGAGTCAGCGCCGACCATAACGAGATGAATCGGTAGATTTGTGCAAAGCGGACTGGCGGCAAGCAGCTCAACGGTTTTGTGTGATGTGCGGCTGCCGTCAAACGCGAGCATTACTTTTTCCGGTTTTTTATAGTTGCTGGCTGCGATCAAAGTTGGACGGTGAATGGTACGCACGACAGCTTCAATTTGGCTGCCAAGGCTGTGCACCCCACGTTTGCTGTCTTCACCCACTCGCCCGATGACCAACAGCCGAATGTTCTCCTGGAGCTCATTCAGACTATCGACCAAGTGTCCATGGCGCTGCTTTAGTTCAGGAAATGCAGCTCCAAAAATGACCGTTCGCTCCCTGGCCTTTTCAAGCATGTGTTGACCTTGCTCCAGAGCGAGCCTGGAGCGCTTTGCATCCAACGTGGCCAGCTCCTCCAGCAGATGCTCTCGACTGCCAAGACCGATGTTGCCGCTCAGGTCTGCAGATGCCGGGTATTTCTCCTCATCCAATACATGCAGCAGGGTAAGGGGCGCGTTAAGTTGTTGCGACGCCCATGCTGCGTAGTCGCAGACCGCCAGTGAGGACTGTGAGTTATCTATGCATGCCATTATGTGGGTCATTGTTATTCTCCTTAATGGCTCATGAGTTTGTCGATAGCGTCAGGTTTGTCATGCACGCCAAAACGGTCAACGATTGTTGCGCTGGCTTCATTCAGACCGAGCACTTCAACCTCGGCGCCCTCGCGACGGAACTTGATAACCACTTTATCCAGTGCTGCAACCGAAGTGATATCCCAGAAATGGGCTTGGGTCAGGTCGATGGTGACCTTCTTGAGTGCCTCCTTGAAGTCGAAGACATTGGTGAATTTGTCTGCGGAGCTGAAGAACACCTGGCCCACAACACGGTAAGTCCGGTGCGATTCAGTCTCCTCAAGACTGCTATTGATATCCAGGTAATGCCCGACTTTGTTCGCAAAGAACAGCGATGCCAGCAGCACGCCTACCAGTACGCCATAGGCCAAGTTATGCGTTGCCACGACCACCACAACAGTCGCAACCATGACAAGGTTGGTCGATAGCGGGTGTTTTTTTAGGTTGCGCAGAGAGTCCCAGCTGAAAGTGCCGATGGAGACCATGATCATCACCGCGACGAGCGCTGCCATCGGTATTTTGGAGAGCCATTCGCCGAGGAACACCACCATCAGCAGCAGAAAGATCCCCGCACATAAAGTTGAAAGGCGAGTACGACCGCCAGACTTCACGTTGATGATCGACTGGCCAATCATGGCGCATCCAGCCATACCACCGAGCATCCCAGCTGCGATGTTAGCAACACCTTGCCCCTTACACTCTCGGTTTTTGTTACTGGTGGTATCGGTCAAGTCATCAACGATAGTCGCGGTCATCATGGACTCCAGTAAGCCCACAACTGCCAGCGCTGCCGAGTAAGGAAAGATGATGCACAGGGTTTCAAAGCTCAGAGGGACTTCAGGCCACAGGAAGATCGGCAGTGTGTCCGGTAGCTGACCCATGTCCCCGACGGTGCGGATATCCAGCCCCAGGTAAATAGCGATAGTCGTCAGCGTCAGGATGCACACAAGTGGCGAGGGAATCAGCTTTCCAAGCTTCGGCACGTACGGGAACAGGTAGATGATTCCGAGCCCCGCTGCGGTCATGGCGTATACGTGCCAGGTGACATTGGTGAGTTCAGGCAGTTGCGCCATAAAAATCAGAATTGCCAGCGCGTTCACGAACCCCGTAACGACCGAGCGCGAGACAAAGCGCATTAGCGAGCCCAGCTTGAGGTATCCAGCAAGTATCTGAAGAATCCCACAGAGCAAGCTTGCAGCCAACAGGTACTGGAGCCCGTGATCCTTTACCAAGGTGACCATGAGCAGTGCCATGGCACCGGTAGCCGCCGAAATCATGCCAGGACGACCGCCAACGAATGCGATAACGACGCAGATACAGAAGGAGGCGTAGAGGCCGACCTTGGGGTCGACGCCGGCGATGATGGAAAAGGCGATGGCTTCGGGGATCAGCGCTAGTGCGACCACGATCCCCGCGAGCACATCTCCACGAACGTTAGAGAACCACGTTTTTTTGAGTGATTGCAGCATCAGAATATCCAAGGCAATGCACCGCACGCACACCAGGCGAATGGCGAGCGCGTCGATACGAATTCAAATTTTGAGGATTATTTGGCTGTGTGCTTTGGGTGTAAGAACCGGGCATACAGCAGAAAGCACCGCGAGCGGAACAGGCGGATACGAGCTATTGCGAGGGGGCGTAGCGCTAAGGCGGCGTAGGCTGCCAGTAGATCGTTTGGAGTACAGTCATGCTGATGTTCCTGTAGCTCAAATGGTCTCGATGAGAGGTGAGTATAGCTTCAAGCTACAGCCGATTGCGACCTCCTACCCAAGTTTGGGTAGATTGCTTTGAGAAATGCCTTTTGGCAATGTCAGTCATCTACGCTCGTTTTCGTCAGTTCTCCACCTCTCTCAACTGGGATTGATTAGTAGAGAGAGCAGGTAAAAAACTGGCCTAAGTGCCGGTTTTTTATTTATGGCTAAATTTTGATCAGTTTGCGTGTGCCGGCTGTTCACGCTTTAAAGCAAGGTCTGTCACGTAATTGGCTACCGATTAGCCAAAGCATTTTTACGAAAAATTTACGGGACTCAAAGGCTGAGCACCCGATACTGCTCGGCGCTAAATCTTCGGGCTACCGTTATGTCCCTCGCAGCAATGCGGCTTATCGGCTTCATTTTAGGCATTTTTCTAGTCACTCTCGCTGTGAGCATGGTTATACCCATGATTACGCTCGTGGCCTATGAACGTAGCGACGACCTATCTGCCTTCCTCTGGTCGAGCCTTATCACCTTTATCTGCGGCCTACTGTTGATCGTGCGGGGGCGGCCAGACGCTGTCCACCTTCGCCCTAGGGATATGTACCTGCTGACGACTGGTAGTTGGGTGGTTGTATGCACGTTCGCAGCATTGCCGATGGTACTCATCAGCGGTATTAGCTACACCGACGCTTTCTTTGAAACCATGTCCGGTATCACGACTACTGGCTCTACCGTTTTGAGTGGTTTGGATACCGCGTCACCTGGATTATTGATATGGCGTTCGATGCTGCACTGGCTTGGTGGTATCGGCTTCATCGGCATGGCTGTGGCGATCCTTCCACTGTTACGAGTGGGTGGCATGCGTCTTTTCCAGACAGAGTCCTCAGACTGGTCGGAGAAAGTGACGCCGCGTTCCCATGTGGCAGCCAAGTACATCCTCTTTCTCTATCTGGGACTTACTGGAGTCGGGGCTCTGGCACTCTGGATAGCGGGAATGACGCCTTTTGAGGCGGTCAATCACGCAATGTCGTTGATCTCTACTGGGGGATTCTCAACGTCAGACGCATCACTTGGCCACTGGACACAGCCGGCGATTCACTGGGTAGCGGTGGTCATCATGATTCTGGGGAGCCTGCCCTTTACCTTGTACGTCGCGACGTTGCGCGGTAATCGCCGTGCATTGATCAAGGATCACCAGGTGCGCGGATTCGTGGGGTTCCTGGTCGTAACCTGGCTGGCGGTGGGTACGTGGCTGTGTTTCCACAGCGACTACGGGTGGTGGGATGCGTTTCGTATCGTGGCGGTCAATGTGACATCGGTCGTCACGACCACCGGAGTTGCGGTGGGCGATTACACCTTGTGGGGCAGTTTCGCGGTCTTGCTTTTTTTCTATCTGACCTTCGTCGGTGGGTGTTCAGGCTCGACGGCTGGAGGTCTTAAAGTTTTCCGCTTCCAGGTTGCTGGTGCTCTATTAGTGAGTAGCCTGAAGCAGTTGATCCACCCTCGTGCGGTGATTCGGAAAAAGTACAACGGCCATCCGGTTGACGAAGAGATCTTGCGCTCGCTTTTGACCTTCTCATTTTTCTTCACCATCACCATCGCAATGATCGCCTTAGGGCTCGCCTTAATCGGACTAGATTGGGTTACTGCGTTAAGCGGTGCGGCTACTGCGGTGTGCAACGTAGGGCCTGGTCTGGGCACAATCATAGGGCCTGCCGGTAACTTCTCATCATTACCTGACGCAGCAAAATGGTTGCTTACCATCGGCATGCTGCTGGGACGGTTGGAGATACTCACGGTGCTGGTACTCATCACGCCGGTTTTCTGGAGGTATTAGGCCTCTCAATGGAGAGGTGAATACTTATCGGGGTAAAAAACCTGTCGTGCGGCCCTGCCACAGCTGATTGGAGCGAGCTGCTTCTTTGGTTAGTCTTGCGGTCAACATGGCGACTTCAAGGAAGCCCTTCGGGTGATCAAACCGGTAATGCTGTCACGCCGAGGCTTCGCTTCCATGCGCTGGCGCACCAGGGCCACGTTATGGATTGCGACAACCATTGCCGGCCTGCTGGAGGTGGCTTTTGCAAGGCTGGCCGATGTAGCCCTGGCGCAGTTTGCGCAACAGGCAGGAGCCTGTTAGCTCACTTTTAACTGTGATTGCGCTAGGAGGTAGTGACAGATCGGTTGGGTAAGCTGAACCGCCTGTACCAGGATGGCAACGGAAAGGTGAAAAATCAAAGAACTGTCCTACCGGTGCTCCGAAGAAGCGGAACACCTGATTTCTACCTCAAAGTTGCGAGCTGTCTGGTAGATATGGTTAGCATTATGAATGCAACCCTCCAGTAAAGAGGGCTATCACTACATCTGAAATTGCTTAACCAGCCTGTTCAATTCGACCGCTAGCTTTGTGAGTTCGGACGTCGCAATAGCTGTCTGACTTGAGCCCTCCGCCGCTTGATTTGAAAGATCACGGATACTCACCAGGCTGCGATCTACCTCTCTGGCAACCTGAGCCTGCTCCTCTGATGCGGTCGCAATCAGGACGTTTCGCTCAGTAATATTGTCGATAGATTCAGTAATCTCCACCAACGCGGAACCAGCGCCTTGAGCAGTGTCCAGAGTCTTCTGGGCTTGAGTGTTTGTGTGAGTCATTGCAGACACAGCAGATCCAGTGCCTTTTTGAATTGAGCTGATCATCTGCTCAATTTCACTGGTTGATTGCTGAGTACGATGAGCTAAAGCTCGGACTTCATCAGCGACTACTGCGAAGCCTCGACCAGCCTCACCGGCACGAGCGGCTTCGATAGCCGCATTCAACGCAAGAAGATTGGTCTGTTCGGCGATAGCGCGTATCACATCCAAAACCTTGCTGATGTCGGTGGCCATTATGGCGAGCCCTTGTACCTCCTGGGATGCGTCTTCAACATTTGCGACCATCAAGCTAATGGCCTGCACGGTTTCATCGACGCGTGCACGGCCAGCCAACGCGGCGGAGTTGGATCGATTGGCTGCTTCAGAAGCTTGCGAGGCATTCCTAGCTACCTCTTCTACCGCTGCACTCATCTCAGTGACGGCAGTTGCTGCCATTTCAACTTCGTTATTTTGACGCAGCATGCCTTTATTTGCGTCTTCGGTGACAGCATGCATTTCTTCAGAAGTCGACGCCAACTGGTTGGAGGAATCAGATATCAAAGAAAGGGTATTTCGTAGACCATGCTGCATTACGCTTAAAGCTCGCATAAGCCTGGCCACCTCATCGTGTCCCTGAGCTTCAATAACTCCGGTGAGATCGTTTTTAGCAATACGTTCGGCAATAGCTAGTGATTGGCTGATTGGGCTGGTAATACTTCGCGTGTACATCAAGGCCAGTGCAATAGCTGCCAAGGTACTGATCAATATAAACGCCCCAACGATTAACTTAGCCTGCTCATAAGTTTGACTCGCTTCCTCCCCGGCCCGTTTAGCTTTGTTATTATTAATGCCTATCATTTCTTCGATATGGCCTTCAACAGCATCAGCAGATTGCTTCATCGACTCGCTGGAAAGCTTGACTGCCTCATCTAAATTCCCTGAGGAAATTAGAGATAAGTATTGATCTTGAATAACTTGATAGCTGGCAAGGCTTTTTGAAAGATCATCAATTTTCTGCTTGCCTATAGGTGTTACGATTAGAGGTTGCAAATTCGACAGCGAATTCTGGATATTAACTCTAGCCTTATTTAATTCCTCTAGAGCTTGATTTTTGCGGCTTGCGGGCTCTACAGGGTTGCGCAACCGTGCATTGCTACCTCTGATGCTTACAAACTCCCGGTCAATTACTCCAAGTATGGATATGCTGGGAACAACATTCGTTTCAACGAAGCTTTCAGAGTCCTTCAAGCTTGACGTCTGCTTAAGGGCGATGATCCCCAGCGCAATAATCATAAGGCAAAAGAAACCAAAGCACAGAGCCGAGCGTGGAGCAAGGTTGAGTTTGCGCAGTATCATAATAAGAGCCTCGTTTGAATTGTCAGCTATGTCGTCATTCGCCAAGCGCGCTTAAGTACCGTTCGTCGAGTAATGTAATGTAGCCCGAAAAGGCTGGCGTTTTGTTTTATATATTGTGTTGCTAGATGTGACCACGGGGGTTTTACTGCAAAGCTTAGAGCGAAATAGGATTCAGGAAATGGTTGTGGGGTCATGAAGATGCCAGTGAGCGCTGATTAAGTTAATTGTAGCGCAGCAAATAATTTGCAAAGTATTAGTATTCGCATTGCATATGGACGCGCTAGCCGTTAACCAGCGAGATAGTTTTGCACTTGCTTGACTACATCTCGAGCTGTGCGGGTCACTCCAATCAATGTAGCTGAGGCGAGCCCCGTCCAATCGCCGTAGCCCACCAGCCACAGATTAGGTGAAGCAACACTTCGGTTTTCATCCACGGCGACTTTGCCGTCATCGCCAACGATACCCAGGTTGCCCAGGTGGTTGAGCGCTGGAGAAAATCCAGTACACCAGATGACAGCATCAATTTTCGTCTCGACTCCCGATGGCCACACAACACCTGTTGAGGTGAAGTGCGTGAATGGGCGTACCGCGTTCAACACGCCGCGTTCGCGAGCTTCCTTTACCGGTGGCACCATCACAATGTCTCCCAGCCCTCCAACGGGCTGTTGAGGCTCCATCCCTTCTTGTTGCGCCTTCAATCTAGCAGTGGCCCGCTCGAACAGGACGCGGCCATCGACCTCATCTGGAAGATACTTTGGCGCTTGCTGAGTCACCCAAGTTGCGTGAGCCACCTTCGAAACTTCGGCGTAAATCTGGGCACCCGAGTTACCACCGCCGACGACCAGCACTGCCTTCCCCTCGAACTCACTCGGCCCAACGTAGTGAGCGGAATGGATTTGCTGCCCCTCGAAAAGCTCCTTCCCTGGATAGGTGGGAATAACCTGACTGCTCCACGTGCCTGTTGCACTGATGACCGCTTTGGCATCCCAGAAAGTATCCCCGGAAAAAACGCGCAACCCGCCTTCGATGTTCTCGACATGGGTCACCCGCGTGGAACGGATGATGGGGAAGTCATATCGGCGTTCGTACTGAGTTAGATAGTCGACAACATCGTCCCGCCCAGGAGTCCCCTCGGGTACTGCTGGCATGGGCCAGCCGGCAATTGAGCTCCAAGCAGACGGCGAGAATAGTCGGAGAGAATCCCACCCATGCCGCCAAGCCCCTCCCGGTGCTGACTCGGCGTCGAGTAATACGTAGGAAAGGCCTGTACGCCTCAAAAAATAGGCTACGGTGAGTGCGGATTGGCCACCGCCAATGACCACTACATCAAATTTCGAGTTTTGATTCACCAGCATCTCTCCAGGCCCATCTGCTTTACATCGGTTTAAACCCTGCGGCCATTCTCATCAATCACGACTTGTCCGTCTTCTTTGACGAAGCTGCCGCGCTGCTCTTGCGGCAGAAGGTCGAGGACTGCCTCTGACGGACGACACAAGCGTGTGCCCAAAGGCGTCACGACGATGGGGCGATTGATCAGGATGGGATGAGCCATCATGGCATCGATGAGCTGGTCATCGGTAAGTGACGTATCGCCGAGTTCTAGCTCCTCGTAGGGAGTGCCTTTAACACGAAGCAGAGCCCGTACCTCGATACCCATATCTTTGATCAGCCTGACAAGCGTGGTGCGGTCAGGTGGGGTCTGTAGGTACTCGATAACCGTCGGCTCTTCTCCGCTGTTGCGGATCAGCTCCAAGGTATTGCGAGAGGTGCCACATTGCGGGTTGTGATAGATCGTGATCTGACGCATACCGTTTCCTCGCGGTGAGTTAAATGGAGCGCTGGTTGACGCGCTTGGACAGCTCTTCAGCTGACTCTTTACGCTCGGAGTAGCGATCAACCAAGTAGTCCTGGCGACCCCGCAACAGCAGCGTGAACTTCATCAGCTCTTCCATCACGTCCACCAGTCGGTCGTAGTACGAGGACGGCTTCATACGGCCTGCCTCGTCGAACTCGGTGAACGCCTTGGCCACCGAAGATTGATTTGGGATGGTGAACATGCGCATCCTCCGCCCCAATACCCGTAGTTGGTTGACCACGTTGAAAGATTGCGAGCCGCCACAGACCTGCATTACTGCAAGGGTCTTTCCTTGCGTAGGTCGAACAGCACCAAGCGCAAGCGGAACCCAGTCGATCTGGGCCTTGAATACTGCGCTCATGGAGCCGTGCCGTTCAGGCGAACACCAGACCTGTCCTTCAGACCATTGCATGAGTTCACGCAACTCCACCACCTTGGGATGTGTATCCGGAGAATCGTCTGGCAGCGGTAAACCTGAGGGATCGAAGATTTTGGTTTCGGCGCCAAACTCCTCCAACAAGCGGGCTGCTTCCTGAGTCACCAACCGGCTGAAAGAGCGCTCTCGCGTCGATCCATACAGAAGCAAGATTCGAGGTTTATGGAGTGACGGTGTACGCGGCTCCAGTTGCTCCAACGACGGAATGTCGATCAGGTCGGCGTGTACGTTCGGCAATGTATCTTGCATGTAAACTCCTACGGCGGCGCCAGGTTGGGCACCGCCTCGGTTGATCTTTAAAGCGAACCGATGCGATTCAGTTCAGCTTTCAACTGTTCAGCGCTGATGGTCTTCAGTGGCAGCGCAAGAAATGCGCTCACGCGCTCGCGAATTTTGGCGAGAGTGGTTTCAAACGCTGCGGTGATCTCGGCTTCCGACCCGCTAGCGTCAGACGGGTCGGCCAGACCCCAATGCGCCTTCAAAGCTGGCCCAAAGAAGATTGGGCATGCCTCACCCGCTGCCCGGTCACAGACAGTGATCACGATGCCTGGAGGTGAGCCTTCAAAAGCATCCGAAGCCTTGCTACTCAAGCCCTCCGTGGAAATACCCGCCGCCTCCAGGGTTTGCAATGCCCGCTGATTCACTCGACCACTGGGAAAGCTTCCCGAGCTGACCGCTTCTACGCCTGCTGGAGCCAAGTGGTTGAAAAGCGCCTCAGAAAGAATGCTGCGGCAGCTGTTGTGGGTGCACATGAACAAGACTTTCATCAGACGATTCCTTGATTCAGAAACTGAGGCGCAGTGCCAGGGCGGACAATGTGGCGACGAGGATGGGCACGGTCAGCACGATCCCGGTCTTGAAGTAGTAACCCCAGCTGATCGTTATGTTTTTCCGGGCGAGCACGTGCAGCCACAACAGAGTTGCCAAGCTCCCAATTGGGGTGATCTTCGGGCCCAAGTCGCAGCCGATGATGTTGGCGTAAACCATCGCTTGCTGGACTACACCATCGACTTCGGCGGCATGAATGGATAAGGCGCCTACCAGAACGGTGGGCATGTTGTTCATGATCGAAGACAGCAACGCTGTTAGCAGCCCTGTACCAAGGGACGCGCCCCAAACGCCATAACCGGCGAACACGTTCAGGATCTGCGCGATGTGGTCGGTCAGGCCGGCGTTCTTCAGGCCATAAACAACCAGGTACATACCCAAAGAAAAAATCACCACCTGCCATGGCGCCTCTTTGAGCACCTTGCTTGTGTTGATGGCGTGACCACGAGCCGCGATGACGTAAAGAATGAATGCACAGACCGCTGCAATGGCGCTGATTGGCACCCCCAATGGCTCAATGACAAAGAAGCCGATCAGGAGTAGTGCCAACACCCACCAGCCGGCTACAAAAGTGGCCCGGTCGTGGATTGCCTCGTCCGGATTGTCCAGTTGGTTGAGGTCATAGGTCTTTGGTAAATCTTTGCGGAAAAACCACAGCAGCATGGCTAATGTCGCTGCCACGCTGACGATGTTTACCGGCACCATAATCGAAGCATATTCGTTGAAGCCGATATCGAAGTAGTCGGCAGAAACGATGTTGACTAGGTTGGAAACCACCAGCGGTAAGCTCGCCGTATCCGCGATAAAACCGGCTGCCATGACGAATGCCAACGTAGCAGCAGGAGAAAAACGCAACGCCAGCAACATCGCGATCACAATGGGTGTGAGGATCAACGCTGCTCCGTCATTAGCGAACAGGGCAGACACCGCTGCGCCCAGCAGGACGATAAATGCGAACAGCTTGCGGGTGCTCCCGCCTCCCCATCGGGCCACATGCAGCGCAGCCCACTTGAAAAAACCTGCCTCATCAAGCAGCAGACTAATGATGATGACCGCGATGAAAGTCCCAGTGGCATTCCAGACAATGCGCCAAACCTCTGGTATGTCGGCAAGGGTAACGACACCTGCCAGCAACGCCACGATGGCACCGAACATCGCACTCCAGCCAACCCCAAGCCCCTTGGGCTGCCAGATGACAAGGACGATGGTGGCGATAAAGATCAATACGGCAATCAGCATTTCATTAATCCGGTTGGGCGTGAATCAGCTACACACGGCTTGGTTGATCGGACGGTCGTTCATGCCGCAGAGGCGCTTAGCCTCGGTTTCCAGCCATTGCTGATTGGCGTCTACCACTTCCTTCAAAACTGCAGTCACCCACGCGGGTAAATCAGGATTCAGGCGGTAATACACCCACTGGCCTTGGCGACGATCCAAAAGCAAACCGGCAGAGCGCAGCAGGGCCAAATGACGAGAAATCTTCGGCTGGTTTAGGTCAAGTGCCGCCGTCAGCTCGCAGACACACAACTCACCTTCACTCACCACAAGCAGCGAAATTTTTGCTCGGGTGTCATCCGCCAGGCACTTGAATAAGGTGGTGGGGTTCATGGGTTCTGTCATAGATCCTCCAGGTGTTTGGTCTTGACCAAAACGAAGAGCTTGATGCGCTCGTGGATGTCGTGGAGCGTGTGGCGAAATGCGCCAGGATCATCGCTAGTAACTGGGTCAGGAAAATCCCAGGCAATGATTTCACCTGCATTGGGCATTGGTAGGCACTCGCTTGCGGATTTATCACAAAGAGTGATTACGTAATCGAATCGATCAGCTTGAAACTCGCTGATGGACTTGCTGCGCAGGCCCGTTGCATCGACTCCAACAGCCTCCAATGCCTGAGTTGTTCGCGGATCAACCTCAGACGGTTCAGACCCTGCGCTGAAGGCCTCGAAGCGCTGATCGGTGTGACGCAGCAAAGCCTCTGCAAGCAGGGATCGGGCTGAGTTGGTAACGCACACGAAAAGCACTTTGATAGCAGGGCTCATGGTGGAACTCGATGTATATGGAAAATCGAATATACGCTTTGGCGAATATTCGGTAAAGCGAATATGATGTCTGCTGTTTCGGCATGTGCCCTAACGTTCCATGCGTGTCGGCATAACGGAGATGAGAGGATGGAGGGGGATATGATGATCCAGGCAACGGAAATAGCCGGAGGGCAGTCGCAGCGATTTCGCGATGCGCTGAAATTTGCTGACCTTCCAGCAGACGATATTGATCTTCCAGGCCGAACCTTTTTTGAGTTCACACTGGATAGCGAGACGGTCGCATGGGGAGGATTCGAGACGCATGGTACGGACGGGTTGTTGCGTTCTCTGGTCGTAGTGTCGACATACAGATCGAAGGGGGTCGGTGTCGCGGTGCTTCGGGTCATTGAAGCGAAAGCCGCCGAGAAGGGAATCGCTCGATTTCATTTGCTGACAACAACTGCGTCAGGCTTTTTTAAGCAGCAGGGCTATGCAGTAAATCAACGAGGCTCTGCGCCACCTCTTATTTCTCAGACGGAGCAGTTCATGCGGCTTTGCCCTGGCTCGGCTTGCTACATGTGCAAGGCATTATCTGCGAATGCACGAAAGTAGCTGATCACCTTGGTGATGGCTTTTAGCCTCGACGCCAGCTAGATTTGGAGCTTTCTACGATCAAGGATGGATATGAAAAAGCTCATCGCAGTAATGGGGATCTGTGTCGCACTTGGCGGTTGCGCTACGTCCCACTACACCGCAGGACGAGACTTTCCGTCGGCCAGTGTAGCGAGCATCACCAAAGGCAAAACGACGACTACTGAGTTGAAGTCCCTGTTTGGTGAGCCCTACGCCAAGAGTGCTGTCAGCGAGACTGACGAAAAGTGGATCTACACCTACACCAATGGCTCAGCCCATGCCCAAAGCTACGTGGTCACCATGAAGGTGACGACTACGGGCACTCAGAAAACTCTCGACGTCTTGATCCGAAATGATGTGGTCATCAACTACACGTTCAGCGAAGGCCCCGCTCCAGGCACTACCACTGCGACGAACTGAGTTCGCCACCTTGCCATTGGGCGACCCACCGCGCTCAGTACGTTGTTGATGGAGCAAGCTCATGGACAGAACATATGCCTTCGTGGATGAGTCCGGGAATTCCGACCTTGATACATCAAAGGGTGGAAGCTCGGGCTTCTTCATCGTCTGCTCCATTCTAGTGGCAGAGAAAGACCTGGAGGCTGCTTATGCCAAAGCTGAAGCACTCCGCAAGCGGCATTTTCAAACAGGCGAGATCAAATCCAGCAATCTTAAGCCCAAGGATTCAGATCGCCGTGCCCGGATCCTAAACGAGCTGGCCGATCTGCCATTCAGGCTCTATTTCACCGTCGTTGATAAGTCCCAAATTCGCAAAGACGGTGGCCTTCGTTTCAAGACCTCATTCATAAAATATGTGAATGGGTTGCTCTATGAACGTTTGTTCCGCGCATACCCCGACCTCCAGATGATCGTAGACGAGCATGGTGGCCAGGAATTTCAGGAGAGCCTCAAAAGCTACGTTTCAGAACGGTTCGTCGATGACCTATTTGGCGATAAAGATGCCTTCCAGACGATGGCCAGTAAGGACAACGTTTTGGTTCAGGTTGCAGATTTTTTTGCTGGCTCAGTCGCTCAGATCTACGAAGAGAAAGCATCGGAAGAAGCAGTTCTTGCCTATAAAAAGATTCTACGAAGCCTGACCCTTGGAATGCTTGAGTGGCCATCGAAGTACCAGTCTCTTCTGCCGCCGCCGACGGATGAATTTGGGTACGCAGACTACCAGGTACACCAAGAAGCTCTCCGCCAGGCTGACCTTTTTAGCGAGCGGGCTGGTGAGCACCCTAATGAGGATGAGCGCCTGCAGCTGAGCATCTTGCGGTTCTTGAGATTCCAAAGCGAATTCGTCACCAAAGACTACGTGCCAACCGCAGAAATAGTCGGCCACCTAAAAGATAGCGGCTTCGGAGATATCAACGACCAGAGGATCCGCTCCAGCGGCATCGCCAAGCTTCGCGATTCGGACGTGATCATCACAAGCGCGGCCAAAGGCTACAAAATTCCTCAGACACGGGCTGACATCAACGAGTTTCTGGAAAGGGCGTCAGGCATAGTCGTCCCTCTGCTGGAACGTGTCAAAAAGGCTCGAGAGGTGTATCGGCTGAGTAGTCGAGGAGAATATGACATCGTGACGGCAGCCAACCTTACTGAGCTAGCCAAGCTGCTCACTGCGCTCGAGGCTTTTGCAGATGACTGAACTCAGTCATGGCAACGAACCTCAGCAGGCTGCATTGATCCAGGATGAAATCCTAGAGATCTTGAAAGAAGCCAAGGTGCTTGCTCGTAGATTCTATCGCTTGACCGGCAAGCCGCTGGGCGTGACCGGCGAGGTGGCAGAGTACGAAGCTGCTACTAGACTCGGCCTGTTACTACATCCTGCAAGGCAGGCAGGTTACGACGCTACAGAGACGCTGGAAGATGGCGTCGCGAGAATCCAGATCAAGGGGCGATGTATCCTGAACCCGCAAAAGATTACGGGCCGTATGGGTGCAATTGATCTACGACAACCCTTCGATACAGTGCTCTTGGTGCTGCTTGATTCTGAGTTCAACGCATTTGCAATGTACGAAGCGAGCCGTGCCAAGGTAGAGGCTGCACTGACCTTGCCTGGGTCGAAAGCCAGAAATGAACGTGGTGCGTTGGCTATCAGGCAATTCATGTCGATAGCTACGTTGCGCTGGGCTCGCCATGAGGCCCGCGAATCAGAGAATCAATTGCCGTCCTAGGGCCGAGCGATGGTGTACGTGGCTATGACCTCCAAAGTTAATGTTCCCAATCCGGCACATTAACCATCATTTTTGGGCTTAATGACCCCGTTTGGGAGCGTTACGCTCAGCGACTGACTGCAGGCGACCATCACCGCCTGGCGTGATCAGAGGTCAGAGGAAATAGCCCGCAATAAGCCGCCCGAATGTTTTCAGTCGAGGTTTTTAGCGTCATCCACTGACCGTGGAAAGAGCTCAGGAAGAGCACCTGACGGAAAAAAACCAAACCAGATCTAACGAAGAAATGACGCCACTGAATTGTCACTTTTAAACGCAGAGGGTTGCTGTTCTAGAGGGAACAGGGGCATGCGAAAGGAATGTGTTTCAAAATATTTCAACGGCGAAACGTCGTACCCCGCGATTTAGAAGGGCTGGGCATACATACAGGTAAAAAAATGGATCCAACCACTCATTTGCGCACAAGTTATCCACAGGCTGTTGCCTTGCAATGTCATTTTGACCCCATTATCTTGTAGGTCATCTCGAAAACAGCACTACATGTTGTGTTTTTGGCGAGGGGCTGAGGTTTCAGTGAACACAGCGGGTATGCGTGCAAAGTTTGGACGCCGAGCACACATACCCGCCAATCCCTGAGCCAATGCGGACACTGGTGGGACGCGCATTAGAGAAAAACCGACTTTGGATGTCAACCATTCAGCTCGGTTTTCCGCTCAAGGGTTGCTCCTGCCTACTCGATTTTTATACATACAGGAGCACCTAATCATGCCGAAAAATCCTAAACAAACTTCGTCTCCCGTGGCCAGCTTGGCCTCCAAAATTCTGCGTAGTGATAGCTCCTCGGCCATCCAGAAGGAGTTGGCAGGGTCGGCCATGGCTCAAGCGTCGACCGGCAAGCAAACCGGTGCCGATATGGAGACTAAAGCCAGTCATGTCCTCGACAGCAACAAGTACAACGCCACCACCAAGACCTTAGCAGCCTCGGTGCTCGCCCAATCGAACAAAGAGCGGGGTGAGTAAAAATGGCTCAGTATTTCGTCAACCGCAACGCACAGATCAACGGTGACCACGAGGTGCATACCAGTACGTGCATTTATTTGCCGGCAGTTCACAACCGCCTTGATCTTGGCTATCACACAACCTGTGCGACCGCTGTTCGCCAGGCTCGCAACACCTACCGGCAATCGAACGGATGCCGGACGTGCTCCTCGGTATGTCATACCCAGTAGTTTTTAAAGTCTCATCACGGGAGGGGCAGCTTTGCTGCTGCCCCTCTTTAAAGTTGATTGGATTCCCGGCATTAAGTCTATTGAAGGTCGCTTTTGATGATTCACGATCATGAATACAGCCTATTGGGCGGGGTCAATCGAGCTCTGATTGGCCGGTATCTAACACTACTAGCAAGCGCGATTTCCGGCATTGCGGTTTTTTTGCTGCTATCAGCTGAAGATTTGGCTAAAAAGTATAACCTGCCTGTAAATCTTCCACCGACAGCCATGTCGCTAATTGGCGCAGGTATAGTTTTTGCCTTGCTATACGCTTTATTCAATAAGACGGTTTGGAAATGGCGTTGGGCAGTTAAATATCTAAAAGTCCCTGACCTGTCGGGAGAGTGGCACTGCACTGGGACGACACTGGACATCGAAGGAAATCCGATTCGCAGCTGGGAAGCAGATGTATATATTTGTCAAACTTGGGACAAGATCAGAGTGCGTTTGAAGACTCACCAATCAGGCTCAAACAGTATCACTGCAGCTTTGGTTCACGATGAGGCTGACGGATACCGCCTTCTTTATAACTACCAGAATGATCCTAATCCCGGCGAGCCTGAGCTTCGAGGACACGTTGGCAGTGCAAATCTATTATTTACCAAGTTATTAGATAGCGCGCAGGGTGACTATTTTAACGGTTACGGTCGGCCCACCTATGGGCGAATAGAGCTGAGGAGAAAGAATGAGCACGTCAATTAATGATCGAATCAACCGTCTACGCTCTAGACGCTCAGGGCTAGATAGATCCTCTGTGATCGCAATGGATGCGAAGGATTTCATCGTGAACCGAAGCCTCACAAAAGAGGCGTGGGAACATCGGGTTAAAGACAAGCCGAATACAACTTTTGCTTTAGGAGCGATGCAGGAGGTAGATCCTACCTACACCCGCATCAGCATCGAAACCGCAGAACGGGTTAGCAACCAGTTGTCGAAGAGGACAAGCGGCAATCTCGAATTCGAGCTACAGGGATCAGTGCCACTGAATGTCCATATTCGAGGGGTCAGTGATGTTGATCTTTTAGCGATAGAAGCTGACTTTCATACCTATGATGCGCGTGGGAACATGAGTACATCGGGTCAGTACCGCTCACCGACCTCACGTACTTCAGTTGGGGTGTTAACCGCTCGCAGGGGCGAAATTAGTAAAGCTCTTCGTGATGCGTTTCCCGCTGCTACGATTGACACTTCTGGCTCTAAGGCCATCAAATTGCAAGGAGGGTCATTAGCACGTCCAGTAGATGTCGTGCCTTCCCACTGGCATGACACCATCACTTATCAAGCCTCTGGTCAGAAACATGACCGCGCTGTCACTATCCTAGATTCGCATAAAAGTACCACGATTGAAAACTGGCCTTTCCTGCACATCAAAAAAGTACGAGAACGATGTGAAACCACGGGTGGTGGACTCCGCAAATCAATAAGGTTATGTAAAAACATAAAGGCGGAGCTCGAGGCAGAGGGAAAACCTGTAACGATCTCAAGCTTTGATATTGCCTCAATAATGTACCATGCCAACATGCATAGCCTCTCCGCTGGCGCCTACTACGAATTAGCGATATTGGCCGAGACCCAAAGATATCTGGATTATTTGTGGAATAAGAAGGAGGAAGCTAGGAGATTAGTAGTACCTGATGGCTCCCGTTTTATCTTTAATACCGAGGACAAGTTCAATGGCTTGCTGCATCTATCCGTAGCAATGGACAGTCTCCTCCGAGAGGTAGCCAAAGAGCAAAACTACCTTCTAAGCTTATCCGAGAAGCCTATGCTGGATGCCAGCAGGGTAGCTGTGACTAACGCGGTGATTTTCTAAAGGCAGTCATTGGATAATTTTAGAAAACGCTTTAAACCTGCTTGAGGAGTTTTTAGCACCTCTTTTGACGGTGTTAGGCTTTTCTACGGAAGGTGCCAACATTCGCTGGAATACTACATGTCCCACTTTCGCCGTTCACAGATTTCAGTAGTGAAGGAGCTTCAATCTTACTATTGACTGAAGTTGAGACTCGCACCTTGAGTATGAATATACACATATAGATAGGGGGCAATTGGCTGCCGTATGTCCTAACCAGGATTACTTGCTCGATGGAAGGCTGACAGGTGAGCGTTTTGACTCCTAGACGCGGGTGGTATGCACACAACTTGATGTCTTGATGATGTGGATTCTGATAAAGGGGAGCGATCAGAATAGATAGCTCGGCAGGAACAGAGGCGCATCTCAGCTTTCAGTGGCGCTGCGTAGCCCCTTCAATGTGACAAAGATGCAGGCCTTTTTGGCGCCTTTGGGAAAACCCAGAAGCCGTCGAGGTAGCGGCGCGTCATGTCGTTCATCGCCAGCTTGCGGCCCAGGTTGCCGATAATCAGGCCCGCGACCACCATCGCAATCGGTGCCGAGACGTGCAGCTCGGTGGCCAGCGCCGAGCCGCCGATCACCAGGGCGAGGGTCAGCATCACTTCGATCTGGTGCTGCTCGATACTCTTAATCATCAGGTACACCAGGTAGCCGATCAGCCCGCCGAACACCACGCCGCCCAGTGCTTCATGGGCGAACAGCATGGCCGTGGCGCCCACGGTGGGCGTCTCGCCCAACTGCGCGATGCCCAGCAGCACGGTAAATACCACGACCGCCGTGCCGTCGTTGAACAGCGATTCGCCGACGATCGTGGTTTTCAGCGGCTTGGAGGCGTTGGCAGTACGCAACACGCCGAGCACCGCAATCGGGTCGGTGGGCGAGATCAGTGCGCCAAACAGCAGGCAGTAGAGGAAGCTCACGTGCCAGCCAAACAAGGCGAAGATGTAATACGCCAGGCTGCCGATCACCACGGTGGCGATCAATACGCCGAAGGTTGCCAGCAGGCCGATGGGCCAGCGGTAGCTGCGCAGGTCGCTCAGGTTGACGTGCAAGGCGCCGGCGAACAGCAGGAACGAGAGCATCCAGTTCATCAGCAGGTCGCCGAAGTCGATCTGGCCGATCAATTGCTGGATGCGTTCTTCCAGGCCTGGGTAACCGATAAAGCTCAAGCCTTGCAGGATCAGGGAAAACAGCAGGGCCGTGACCATCACGCCGATGGTGGGCGGCAGGCCGATAAAACGGAAGTTCACATAGGTGAGCAGGGTGGTGAGGCAAATGAAGGCGGCGACAAGTTCAAGCATCCGGGGTCCTTGGAAGTGGGGTGTGGGTTTATCAGTGGGTGGATGGACCGCAGCAGCGGCGCGATGTTGCAAGGCAAACGCGAAATGGCTGATAGAACCTTTGCTGGTGTAGCAGTTCATAGCGGGGAGTGCGGCTTGCGATATTTAGTGCTAAAACTCTAATTTCTGTTTGAAAACAAAAAAGGAATCAGTGATGACGGTGGCCTTCTGGTGTGTGTTGATCGCAATTTTCCTGCCTTACCTGTGCACAGGTGTGGCCAAGTTCAGCGGCGGCAAGTTCGGGCCTCGGCAGAACCATGACCCGCGCGCGTTCCTGGCAACCCTCGATGGGTTTGCCAAGCGCGCCCACAACGCCCAGCTCAACAGCTTTGAAGTCACCCCGGCGTTTGCGGCGGCGGTCATCATCGCGCACCTGGCCGGTACGGCGGAGCTGGTGACGATCAATGTGCTGGCGGTGTTGTTTATCACCAGTCGCCTGTTGTACATCATTTGTTATGTGGCGGACTGGGCGATCCTGCGGTCGCTGGTGTGGTTCGTGGGGATGGCGTTGATTGCGAGTTTCTTCTTTATCTCGATCTAACGGGTGATAACGATCCCCTGTGGGAGCGGGCTTGCCCGCGAATGCGGTGTATCAGTGCCGAATGTGCTGGCTGACACTCCGTATTCGCGAGCAAGCCCGCTCCCACATTTTGCCCTTCAGCGCTTGTCAGCTCCCGGTAGTGACTTCCGGCACTTGTGGCAATGCTGCGCCCTTGGGCCACAACATCCAGATCTGCCCCTGCTGCTTCATATTCCCCGCCAACTCACCTGCCGCTGCACCGGTGCCCCAGAACAAGTCCGCACGCACTTCGCCGGTGATGGCGCCGCCGGTGTCCTGCGCGGCCACGGGCCTGGCGATGGGCGAGCCATCCGGCTTGGTGGTCGAGAGCCACAACAGACTGCCCAACGGAATCACCTTGCGATCCACCGCCACGCTGTAGCCGGCGGTCAGCGGCACGTTAAGCGAGCCGCGTGGGCCTTCGTTGCTGTCGGGGCGGGCGCTGAAGAATACGTAGCTGGGGTTGCTCGCCAGCAGTTCCGGGATGCGCTGCGGATGGGCCTTGGCCCAGGCACTGATGGCGCCCATGGTCACGTCTTCTTTCTTCAGTTCGCCTTGCTCCACCAGCCAGCGGCCGATAGGACGGTAGGGGTAGCCGTTCTGGTCGCCATAACCCACACGCAGTTGGCGCCCGCCGGCCAGTTGGATGCGGCCCGAGCCCTGGATTTGCAGGAATTGCAGGTCCATCGGATCGGTCAGCCAGGCAATCGGCTTGGCGGTCGAGCCTTGGCCGTTGATCGCGCTGGCATCGTCGTACGGCTTGAGCACGCGACCTTCCAGGCGACCGCGCAGGCGCTTGCCCTTGAGTTCGGGGTAGATGCTTTCCAGGTTGACGATTATCAGGTCGTCCGGCACGCCGTATACCGGCACATGCGCCTTGGCCGTCTGGGTCAGGCTGCCGGGATAGACCGGTTCGTAGTAGCCGGTTATCAAGCCGTTCGGGGTGTTGTCTGCCGAGCGCAGGCCGAACACGTCCAACTGCTCCTTGAGAAAACCACGCACTGCCGAGGCATTCGCCGGCACGTTGGTTGCCGCTGCGCAGGTCGCGCCCCAGATCGGGTCGGCCTTGAGGCGTTGGCAGGCGCTGCGCCAGGATTCAAAACCGGCCAGCAAGTCGCTGTCGGACACCGCCGGCAACGCTTCCCACGGTGCACTGACATAAGTGGCAACGGCGTGGGGCTTGGCAGGCTCAGGCTTGAGCGCCTCTTTACCTGTGTCTTTGCCCGCATCACAGCCGGCCAGCAGCGCGATCATCGGCAGAGCCCACGCCAGGCGGCGGGCCCAGGGGGTGAAGGTGACATTCATACACGCAATTCCTGAAGCGATTGCCCGCGCGTTAACGTCTGCGGGCAACCCTTATTATTAATAGGGCTATTGGTCTTTACGGGCGGGGCGAGGATACTGGCCGCCGTTTCCCGTGACCCTGAAGCCACCATGACTTTTAAAAGACTGACCGTTGTATTGCTGGCCTGCCTGACACTGTCCGCCTGCGGCGGCGTCGATCCGAATTCGCCCCTGGGCCAGCGCAAGGCGATCTTCAAGCAGATGCTCAAGACCGGCGAAGACCTGGGTGGCATGTTGCGTGGGCGCATCCCCTTCGACGGCGCGAAATTCGCCGAGGGTGCGGTCAAGCTGGACGCGTTGTCCCATGAGCCCTGGAAACATTTCCCGAGCGTGCGTGAAGAAGATCACACCAGCGCCAAGGACGATGTCTGGCAGAAGCAGGCGCAATTTCTGCAATTGGCCCGCGACCTTGAAGCGGCCACCGGTGAATTGGTGACCGCCAGCCAAGTGCAGCCTTACAAGGCCAGCAACCTGGGGCCGGCGGTGCAGAAAGTCGAAGATGCCTGTAGCGCCTGCCATAAACAGTTCCGGGACCACTGACCGGTATTACTTGTCGAGGTCTTCCACTGCGTCCTGCAGTTCCTTGCGCGACTGGGCGAGCTTGTCCTTGCGCTTGTTGATCTTCTCGGCATCGCCTTTTTTCATGGCCTTGTCGAGGTCGGCCTGACGGCGGCTGACTTCGTGCTTGGCGTCGAGCACCTTGTTTTCCCGCTCTTTCTTCAAGGACGCGTCGGTGCAATTGGCGGTGACTTCGCTCAGGGCTTTTTCCAGGCCCGCTTGCTGGGCGCTGTTGCCGTGGGCCTTGGCCTGTTCGATCTGGGCGCTGATGGCTTGGCGCTTGGCGGCGCAACCGGTGAGTTGTGGCGCTTCCTGGGCCGCCAACAGTGGCGTGGCCATGAAGGTTGCGACGGTCAGCAGGGCAAAAGGGGCAAGAAATTTCATAGGGGACTCCAAGGTCGCAATCTGATGACGGGGCAGCGGGCTCAAAAGCCGTCTATCCCCGCCACGCGTAATGTTTCAGCCAGGGCCTGTACCTGCGGGTCGCGAAAAAAAGCGCTCAATTGCGCCGCGCGGCCCGGGCCGATGCCGTCGATGGCCAGCCAGGCCTGGGTGTCTCGGGCGACCAGCGTTTGCCAGCCGCCTTCCAGGTTGTTACGTGCCGCAGGCGGTACGCCGAGGGCTTTGAGCCATTGTGCAAAGGGCCGTTGGCGTGCGCTGTGCAGGCTATCGAGCAGCCGCGCACGGCTGCTGTCACCGAAGCCATCAATGTTAGCAAGCTCTGCCGCATCCAGGGTCAACCAATCGAGAAAGCCTGCGATTAGACCGGCCTGGATCAATACGTTCCAGGTCTCGGCGCCCAAATGAGGCAACGACAGGCCCTGGTTGCCGCTGAGCCAGGTGAGGCGGGCCAGCAGCTGCTCTTCGCAGCCTGGGTCCAGTTGCCAGCAGCTCAGGGCGTGAAAGTCCGAGGGGTCGGGCACGGGCAGGTCGACCCGTGTGGTGTTGCGCAGAATCACCTGGTCCAGCCGTGGGATCACCTGGCCTGCCAGGCTGATGGACACCTGGTCGCCGGGGCGTATATCCAGGGCTTGCCAGCGTTTCAATGAGCCGACGCTGACGCGGCTGATCTGCCGGTCATCCAGCCGCACCGGCTCCAGCTCGAGGATGGGCGTGATACGCCCGGTGCGGCCGATGTTGAAGCGCACCTTGCGCACCAGTGCCAGGGCCTGGCTGATCGGGTACTTCCATGCGACCGCCCAGTACGGCGTGCTGGTTTTCCAGCGCACGGCGGGCGCGCGCATTGCCTGGTGCAGCACCACGCCATCGCTGGCGAAGGGCAGTGGGTGGTCATACCAATAGGTGCGCCAGTGCGCGGCATCGTTGATGTGCTGCACCGGTTGGCTATAGCGCTGGCTGTCGGGGAAGCCCCAGCGCGCCAGTGTGGCCAGGCGTTCGGTGAAGGAGGCCGGCCCCTCGGGCCAGGCCCACACAAACAGGCCGATGTGTGCGGCTTCGGTGTCGCTCAGGTGCTGGCGGTTCATCAGGCCCGCCACCTTGCTGCGCGTATTGAGCCCGCCGCGAGCCGATTGCACATGATCGTGCAGGCGCCAATAGAGTTCGCCTTGCAGCACCAGGTCGATGGGCTCCGGCAGTTGCTGGACAATGCCCGGGATCTTGCGGGCCGAGGTTGACCAGTCCTGGCCCAGCGCGCCGTCGCCGCGGCTGATCGCCTGGCTTAGCCGGCCCTGGCGATACACCAGGGTCACAGCGACGCCGTCGACCTTGGGCTGGACCCATACGTCCTGGCGCGTGCCCAGCCATGTGCCGACGGCCTGTTCATCCAGCAATTTTTCCAGGCCGGTGTGGGCAACCGGATGGGGCAGGGTGCCCCGTGAACTGGCCAGCGGGTTGTCGGTTGGCGCGGAAGTTCGGGGCAAACATTGGCGCCAGCGGGCCAGGCGCTGACGGGCCTGGTCGTAGAGTTCGTCGTTGAGCGGGGATTGGCCAAGCCGGTGATAGCTGTCATCCCACCGGCTTATCTGTTCGGCCAGGGTGTTGACCTGTGCGCGGGCATCATCCGGGCAGTTTTCGGCCCAGGCTGAACAGGCCAGCGCGCTGAGTAGCAGAACCATCAGAAGTCGCATCATGAGCATCCTTGCTCGGAAGGGGTGCCCAGCCTAAATGATCCACACGCCCACAAAAAAGCCCCGACAGTGCGGGGCTTTTTACTGGGTGTTTCTGCTTACTTGAACAGACCGCCCAGGGCTTTCACGGCGTCGTTCTTATCGGCTTTGGCTTCAGTGGTTTGCTGCTTGGCATCCACTTTGGCCTGGCCTTCGGCGAGTTTGTCACAACCTTTGCTGACCTGGTCCTGCGCAGCTTTATAGGCCTTGACCGACAGCGAGTCGTTCTTGGCTTCAGCGGCATCGATCTTGGCTTGCAGATCTTTGGCGTGTTGCTGGCAGTCGCCGGTTTTGCCACTCAGTTGGGAGCTCAGGGCACCGCCCAGTGCGCTCAGGTCAGCGGCGTGAGCCGGCAGGGCGAACAGGCTGAACAGAAGAGCGGCAGGGGCGAGCGTGGAGATGCGCATGAAAAACCTCAATGTTCGATTGCTTGCGCGCTGGTGAATCCCGGGCTGGCGCAAGGCAATATCCAAATAAGGTGAAGGGCCCGAGAGGGCGCGGATTCTAGAGGGCCATTATTGTGCCTGCAAGGTTTGGATCCAAAAAATGTGAAGGTCGCCGCGAATCATTCGGCAAAAAAAAGCCCCGCCGGTTGAACCCGGCAGGGCTTTGGGTGCTGCGAGTGCTTACAGGCCGGCAGCGACGCGCAGGTCGTCGGCGCGGTCGGTTTTTTCCCAGGTGAACGTGGTGAAGGTGTCGTCGCCGACAGTCTTCTGTGCAGGCGTGCGACCGAAGTGGCCGTAGGCTGCGGTTTCCTGGTACATCGGGTGCAGCAGGTCGAGCATGGTGGTGATGGCGTACGGGCGCAGGTCGAAGATCTCACGCACCAGCTTGACGATCTTGTCGTCGCTGATCTTGCCGGTGCCGAAGGTATTCAGCGAGATCGACGTAGGTTGGGCCACGCCGATAGCGTAGGAAACCTGAATCTCGCAACGCTCGGCCAGGCCGGCCGCGACGATGTTCTTGGCCACGTAACGACCGGCGTAGGCGGCCGAACGGTCAACCTTGGATGGGTCTTTACCGGAGAACGCGCCGCCGCCGTGGCGGGCCATGCCGCCGTAGCTGTCGACGATGATCTTGCGCCCGGTCAGGCCGCAGTCGCCCACCGGGCCGCCAATGATGAACTGGCCGGTCGGGTTGATGTGGAACTGGGTGTCCTTGCTCAACAGTTCGGCCGGCAGCACGTGCTTGACGATCAGCTCCATCACGCCTTCGCGCAGGTCGGCGTAGGATACGTCCGGGTTGTGCTGGGTCGACAGCACGACGGCGTCGATACCGACAACCTTGCCGCCTTCGTAGCGGCAGGTCACCTGGGACTTGGCGTCCGGGCGCAGCCATGGCAGCAGGCCGCTTTTGCGGGCTTCGGCCTGGCGCTGTACCAACTGGTGCGAGAAGGTAATCGGCGCTGGCATCAGCACGTCGGTTTCGTTGCTGGCGTAGCCGAACATCAGGCCTTGGTCGCCGGCGCCCTGATCTTCAGGCTTGGCGCGGTCCACACCCTGGTTGATGTCGGGGGACTGCTTGCCGATGATGTTCATCACGCCGCAGGTGGCGCCGTCGAAACCGACGTCGGAGCTGTTGTAGCCGATGTCGGTGATCACGTCACGGACGATCTGCTCCAGGTCAACCCAGGCGGTGGTGGTCACTTCGCCAGCGATGATCGCTACACCGGTTTTCACCAGAGTCTCGCACGCCACACGGGCGAACTTGTCTTCAGCAATGATGGCGTCCAGCACCGCGTCAGAAATCTGGTCGGCGATTTTGTCCGGATGCCCTTCAGACACGGACTCGGAGGTGAAAAGGGAGTATTCGCTCATCTCGATGTTTTCCTGATATTTACCGATGGTGAGTGTCGCCAGCCGGTCGCTGAAAATGGCGGACCTGGATCTGGAAACCATTACGTAAACCTACATAGAGGCTTTCCCCGGGAACGAGTCCCGCAGCGGTGGCCCAACGGGCCAGATCGTCCTGTTCAAAACCCAACCAGAGATCACCGCAGGCCTCCCTGGCCCAATTCTGGTTGTGGCTGCATAAATCCGTAACCAGCAGGCTACCGCCGGGGTGCAGCAGCCCGGCCATTTGCTTGAGGGCGTCGGCGGGGGCGGCGAAATGGTGCAAGACCATGTTCAGCACCACGCAGTCGGCCTTGATCGATGCGCTATTGAGTGCATCGGCCAGTTGCAGGGTGACATTGCCCAAGGCTTCGCGCTCGCACAGCTGGCGCGCCAGTTCGAGCATTGCCGGGCTGTTGTCCAGCGCGGTGACTTGCTGGAAGCGTCGCGCCAGCTCCGGCAAGAAGCCGCCATCGCCAGGGCCGACTTCCAGCGCCGTCGCCTCATCACTGAAGCTCAGCTTGTCCAGCAGCGCCAGTACGCTTTCGCGGTATTGGGCCAGGCCGGCGATCAGATCCTGTTGGGCGCGAAACTTCTCGGCAACCCGTGAGAAAAAGTCTTGGCTGGCCGCCGCGCGTTGCCCGTGGACCTGGCCGATGCGGGCTTGCACATCGCCCGGCAGGTCCAGGCTGTCCACTTCGTCGAGCAGGGCGGCGTGCAGCTTGCCGCCCAGCAGTTCGGTGTGGGGCAGGGCGCGGCGGTAGAAAATCGCATTGCCCTCGCGGCGGGTGGCCACCAGGTCGGCCTGGGCCAGCACCTTCAAATGGTGGCTCATGCCCGACTGGCCGATGGCGAAGATCTGCGCCAGTTCCAGTACGCCAAACGAGTCGTTGGCCAGTGCGCGCAGCACGTTCAGGCGCAACGGGTCGCCAGCGGCCTTGCACAAGGCTGCCAGTTCATCGCCGTCGTCGGGACGCAGGGAGGGCACGGGTAGATTCATAATGGCCAGCAGTCTAGAGACGGGGGGTAATCCCCGCAAGGCCAATATCAAAAAGTTTTGATATTGATCGATAAGTGGCGGTTATAAGCGACCGCGATAACCTTTAGACGAACGGGTGACCGGTTTCTGCAAGGGAATGGCGCCCCAAGCACAGGAAAAACCGCTCAAGTGACTATCTGTCATTGCCCGCAGGCGGTGGCTGAGGGAAAATGCCGGTCCTTTTTTCCGTTTCTTTTATACAAACCCCCAGGAGATCAGCGATGCCCAGCCGTCGTGAGCGTGCCAACGCCATTCGTGCCCTCAGCATGGATGCCGTGCAAAAAGCCAACAGCGGCCATCCCGGTGCCCCGATGGGCATGGCGGATATCGCCGAGGTGCTTTGGCGTGACTACCTGAAGCACAACCCGACCAATCCATCGTTCGCCGACCGTGACCGCTTCGTGCTGTCCAACGGCCATGGCTCGATGCTGATCTATTCGCTGCTGCACCTGACCGGCTACGACGTCACCATCGACGACCTGAAAAGCTTCCGCCAGCTGCACAGCCGCACCCCGGGCCACCCGGAATTCGGCTACACCCCAGGCGTCGAGACCACCACCGGTCCCCTGGGCCAAGGCCTGGCCAACGCCGTGGGTTTCGCGTTGGCGGAAAAAGTCCTGGGCGCGCAGTTCAACCGCCCTGGCCACGACATCGTCGATCACCACACCTATGTGTTCCTGGGTGATGGCTGCATGATGGAAGGCATTTCCCACGAAGTCGCTTCCCTGGCCGGTACCCTGGGCCTGGGCAAGCTGATCGCCTTCTACGATGACAACGGCATCTCCATCGACGGCGAAGTCGAAGGCTGGTTCACCGATGACACCCCGAAGCGTTTCGAAGCCTACAACTGGCAGGTGATCCGCAACGTCGACGGTCACGACCCGGAAGAGATCAAGACTGCCATCGACACCGCTCGCAAGAGCGCGCAGCCGACCCTGATCTGCTGCAAGACCACCATCGGTTTCGGTTCGCCGAACAAGCAAGGCAAGGAAGACTGCCACGGCGCCCCACTGGGTGACGCGGAAATCGCCCTGACCCGTGCGGCGCTGAAGTGGAACCACGGCCCGTTCGAGATCCCGGCTGATATCTACGCCGAGTGGGATGCGAAAGAAAAAGGCCTGGCCACCGAAGCCGAGTGGGACCAGCGTTTTGCTGCCTACTCCGCCGAATTCCCTACGCTTGCCAACGAACTGGTGCGCCGCCTCGCCGGTGACCTGCCTGCCGACTTCTCGGAAAAAGCCTCGGCCTACATCGCCGAAGTCGCGGCCAAGGGCGAGACCATCGCCAGCCGTAAAGCCAGCCAGAACACCCTGAACGCCTTTGGCCCGCTGCTGCCTGAGATCCTCGGCGGTTCGGCCGACCTGGCCGGTTCCAACCTGACCCTGTGGAAAGGCTGCAAAGGCGTATCGGCTGAAGACGCCAGCGGCAACTACATGTACTACGGCGTACGTGAGTTCGGCATGAGCGCCATCATGAACGGCGTGTCCCTGCACGGCGGCCTGGTGCCTTACGGCGCCACCTTCCTGATGTTCATGGAATACGCGCGCAACGCCGTACGTATGGCTGCGCTGATGAAGAAGCGTGTGATCCATGTCTATACCCACGACTCCATCGGCCTGGGCGAAGACGGCCCGACGCACCAGCCGGTCGAGCAACTGACCAGCCTGCGTACCACGCCGAACCTGGACACCTGGCGCCCAGCCGACGCGGTGGAATCCGCCGTGGCCTGGAAGCACGCCATCGAGCGTAAGGACGGCCCTTCGGCGCTGATCTTCTCCCGCCAGAACCTGCAGCACCAGGTGCGTACCGACGCGCAGATCGCCGACATCGCTCGTGGCGGTTATGTGCTGAAGGACTGCGACGGCGAGCCGGAACTGATCCTGATCTCCACCGGTTCCGAAGTGGGCCTGACCGTTCAGGCGTACGACAAGCTGACCGAGCAAGGCCGCAAGGTTCGTGTGGTTTCCATCCCGTGCACCAGCGTGTTCGACGCCCAGGACGCCGGCTACAAGCAATCGGTTCTGCCGTTGCAGGTCAGCGCGCGTATCGCCATCGAAGCGGCTCACGCCGACTACTGGTACAAGTACGTGGGCCTGGAAGGCCGCGTGATCGGCATGACCACCTACGGTGAGTCGGCGCCGGCACCAGCGTTGTTCGAAGAGTTCGGTTTCACCCTGGACAACATCCTGGGTCAGGCTGAAGAGCTGCTGGAAGACTAAGGCTGTAAATTGGGGTGGCTGTACTGACGCCTTCGCGAGCAAGCCCGCTCCCACACTTGACCGAGTTCCAGCATGAGAATGCGGTCAAAATGTGGGAGCGGGCTTGCTCGCGAAAGCGGTCTAACAGTCACCCCTTTACCCAAGGTAATCGAGAACCCCATGCCCCAACCGCGTCCCTACAAAGTTGCACTCAACGGCTACGGCCGCATTGGTCGTTGCGTCTTGCGTGCGCTGTTCGAGCGAGGGGCGGCTGCCGGGTTTGAAATTGTCGCGATCAATGATCTGGCCGACATGGCCAGCATCGAATACCTGACACGCTTTGACTCCACCCACGGCCGGTTCCCCGGTGAAGTGCGGGTCGAAGACGATTGTCTGCATATTAATGGCAACTGCGTGCAGGTCCTGCGCAGTGCCACCCCCGAAGGCATCGACTGGAAAGCCCTGGGCGTCGACCTGGTGCTGGAATGTTCCGGTGTCTACCACACCCGTGCCGATGGCCAGCGGTTTCTCGACGCCGGCGCGCCGCGTGTGTTGTTTTCCCAGCCGATGGCCAGCGAGGCGGATGTCGACGCCACCATCGTCTACGGCATCAACCAGGATTGCCTGACTGGCGCCGAGCTGCTGGTGTCCAACGCGTCCTGCACCACCAACTGCAGCGTGCCGCTGTTGCGCCTGCTGGACCAGGCGATCGGCCTGGATTACGTGTCGATCACCACCATTCACTCGGCGATGAACGACCAGCCGGTGATCGACGCCTACCACCACGAAGACCTGCGCCGCACGCGCTCGGCGTTCCAGTCGGTGATTCCGGTGTCTACCGGCCTGGCGCGGGGCATCGAGCGATTGCTGCCGGAACTTGCCGGGCGAATCCAGGCCAAAGCCGTACGGGTGCCGACGGTGAACGTGTCGTGCCTGGACATCACCATGCAGACCATAAGCGACACCGATGCCGTGGAGGTCAACCGGATCCTGCGCGACGCCGCCACCAGCGGCCCGCTCAAAGGCCTGTTGGCCTACACCGAGTTGCCCCACGCCAGTTGTGATTTCAACCATGACCCGCATTCGGCGATTGTCGATGCCAGCCAGACCCGCGTTTCCGGCCCACGGCTGGTGAACATCCTGGCCTGGTTCGACAACGAATGGGGCTTTGCCAACCGCATGCTGGATGTTGCAGGCCACTATCTGCACATCGCTACCCAACAACCTCAACAGTAATTCAGGAACTGCGACCCATGACCGTGTTGAAGATGACCGACCTCGATCTGCAAGGTAAGCGCGTACTGATCCGCGAAGACCTCAACGTCCCAGTCAAGGACGGTGTTGTCACCAGCGATGCGCGAATCCTGGCCTCGCTGCCGACCATCAAGCTGGCCCTGGAAAAAGGTGCGGCCGTGATGGTCTGCTCCCATTTGGGTCGTCCGACCGAAGGTGAGTTCTCCGCCGAAAACAGCCTCAAGCCTGTAGCCGATTACCTCAGCAAAGCCCTGGGCCGCGACGTGCCGCTGGTGGCTGACTACCTGGGTGGCGTTGACGTCAAAGCCGGCGATATCGTGCTGTTCGAAAACGTGCGCTTCAACAAGGGCGAGAAAAAGAACAGCGACGAACTGGCCCAGCAATACGCGGCGCTGTGCGACGTGTTTGTTATGGACGCCTTCGGCACTGCGCACCGCGCCGAGGGTTCGACCCACGGCGTGGCCAAGTTCGCCAAGGTCGCTGCGGCTGGCCCGTTGCTGGCGGCTGAACTGGATGCCCTAGGCAAGGCCCTGGGCGCGCCGGCGCAACCGATGGCCGCTATCGTGGCCGGTTCCAAGGTGTCCACCAAGCTGGACGTGCTCAACAGCCTGAGCCAGATCTGCAACCAGTTGATCGTCGGCGGCGGCATTGCCAACACCTTCCTGGCCGCAGCCGGTCACCCGGTGGGCAAGTCCCTGTACGAGCCGGACCTGCTGGACACCGCCCGCGCCATCGCCGCTAAAGTCAGCGTGCCATTGCCGGTCGACGTGGTCGTCGCCAAGGAATTCGCCGAAAGCGCCGCTGCCACCGTCAAGCTGATCGCTGACGTGGCCGATGACGACATGATCCTGGACATCGGCCCGCAAACCGCGGCCAACTTCGCCGAACTGCTGAAAGCCTCCCAGACCATCCTGTGGAACGGTCCGGTTGGCGTATTCGAGTTCGACCAGTTCGGCAACGGCACAAAAGTGCTGGCCAAGGCCATTGCTGAAAGCTCGGCATTCTCCATTGCTGGCGGCGGCGACACCCTGGCGGCCATCGATAAATATGGCGTTAGCGATCAGATCTCCTACATTTCTACCGGTGGCGGCGCGTTCCTCGAATTCGTCGAGGGCAAAGTGTTGCCGGCCGTGGAAGTGCTGGAAACCCGGGCCAAAGGCTAAACCGGGTGATGCGGAAAAGGAGTCTTCCCATGATCAAGTCGTTGGCACTGGTGATCGCAGCGGGCCTGTTGGCCGGCTGCGGCAGCACGCCAAGCGCGGCGCCCGAGGACGGAAAACCTGGGGCAGTGCAGAAAAAAAGCTGCTACCAGGCCGACTGGCAAGCCGAGACGATGCCGGTAATCAACAAGCGCATCGGCAACGAGCGGCTGGAGAAATACGACGCCGCGCCCAACGGTCAGGAACAGGGTTGTCCTTGACGGGTCAGATCAACTGGCGGCCGACGGTCGCCTCACGAGGATTGGCAATGAAAGGCGTTTTCGCCCTGGCAGCCCTGGCCCTGTTGGCCGGCTGCAGCAGCATGAGCATGTTCAACAAGGCAGAAACTGCCGACAAGTGGACCACTTGGACCTGCGACAGCAAGGCTGAGGTCAACTGGCGCTTTGCCAACCAGGCTAAATCCGAGGTGGATGTACGCCTCGGCGGTTCCGATCAGGTTTACCGTCTTAAGCAAGACGTTGCCGCCTCGGGCGTGCTGTACGCCAACGACCAATTGGCGTTTCACACAAAAGGTGAGGAAGGCCTGGTTTACTGGGTGGCCACCGATGATTTGATTGGCCGTGGCTGCAAAGCCCAGTAAGAACTCGATCTCAAGACCAATGAGATCCAAATGTGGGAGCGGGCTTGCCCGCGAAAGCGGTGGGTCAGCTGACGAAATCGGTAACTGTCACACCGCCATCGCAGGCAAGCCAGCTCCCACATTGACCCCGTTTCAAATTCAGATTGGTTGAATCCAATCAGCAATAACGATTCAGCAAGCCAGGCATGCAAACCCTGGGCTGCAATAACTTGAATAGCAGCCGCCGCTACGGCAGGCTTGCACGATTAACGACCCTCGACCGGGAGAGACAACACAATGGCACTTATCAGCATGCGTCAAATGCTGGACCACGCAGCCGAGTTCGGCTACGGCGTCCCAGCCTTTAACGTCAACAACCTTGAGCAGATGCGCGCCATCATGGAAGCCGCTGACAAGACCGACTCCCCCGTGATCGTCCAGGCTTCGGCCGGTGCCCGCAAATACGCCGGCGCGCCGTTCCTGCGTCACCTGATCCTGGCGGCCATCGAAGAATTCCCGCACATCCCGGTGTGCATGCACCAGGACCACGGCACCAGCCCTGACGTGTGCCAGCGCTCCATCCAGCTGGGCTTCAGCTCGGTGATGATGGACGGCTCCCTCGGCGAAGACGGCAAGACCCCGACTGACTACGAGTACAACGTACGCGTCACCCAACAAACCGTCGCCCTGGCCCACGCCTGCGGCGTGTCGGTTGAAGGCGAGTTGGGCTGCCTGGGTTCCCTGGAAACCGGCATGGCCGGCGAAGAAGACGGCATCGGCGCCGAAGGCGTGCTGGACCACAGCCAGATGCTGACCGACCCGGAAGAAGCTGCTGACTTCGTGAAAAAGACCCAAGTCGACGCCCTGGCCATCGCCATCGGCACCAGCCACGGCGCCTACAAGTTCACCAAGCCGCCTACCGGCGACGTGCTGGCCATCGACCGCATCAAGGAAATCCACAAACGCATCCCCAACACCCACCTGGTGATGCACGGTTCTTCCTCGGTACCGCAAGAATGGCTGGCGATCATCAACCAGTACGGCGGCGACATCAAAGAAACCTACGGCGTACCGGTTGAAGAAATCGTCGAAGGCATCAAGCACGGCGTGCGCAAGGTCAACATCGACACCGACCTGCGTTTGGCGTCCACCGGTGCGATGCGTCGCCTGATGGCTACCAATCCGAGCGAGTTCGACCCGCGTAAGTTCTTTGGTGCCACTGTGACCGCGATGCGTGATGTGTGTATTGCGCGTTATGAAGCGTTTGGTACTGCGGGTAATGCATCGAAGATCAAGCCGATCTCGTTGGAAGCGATGTATCAGCGGTATTTGAAAGGTGAGTTGAACGCTAAGGTGAATTAAGCCTTAGTCGTTTAAAAAGAAGCCCGCAGTGATGCGGGCTTTTTTTGTGGGCATTTAAGGGGGCGCGCTAGGTTGCATCTGTCTGCATGGAGTTACTCCATCCCGAAAAAGTATTACCGTTGTCACCTGTGTACCTGACGACGATATTGATTAAGCCCGCTCGGACATTACCAATCCCACCAGAAAAGGTCCCGTCGGCCCGTATTGGGAGAGAGCCCAGGAATACTCCCGTACCCGCTTCGTGCACATCGACTCTTGTATAGGGCGTTCCTGTGCCTTCAACGAATATCGATGAATTATTGCCCAGCAACTTCGAAATCACAGGATCCACGCTTTGCCCGGTCGCAGGAGCAGCTGTATCGGGGTGTTCTCCGTTAGTGACGGCCCACTGGCTCAGGTCGCCGTCGTTAGGAATAGGCAGCCATATTCCGAAGGCGCCGTAAATATCAGCATACCCACTACCGACGTTTGTCCATGTTGCAACCACACCCGCAAACTCTTTGTGCCATACGTGCAGGGCAGCGTTGGGCTGAGCGGGGGGAGTTGTACTCATGACGTTTGTGTCTGCGCCGCTGTTGGTTGAAAGCTTGAATGGGTGAAGGGCCATGATCGGTATCTCGCCGAGAGGTAATGGGGGGCAGTCTGTATGCGCTTAAAAATCCAACAGGCTCATATTCATATCCTCCAGTCCTTTCGTAACCTGTGATATCTCACAGTTACCCATACTCCTTCGCTATATCCAGGCGCGTTTGTATTCCCCGTTCATCAATCGGCTAATTGAATGCAGAGAGTGATATTCAAAGGTAGGTGGTGAACAAAGAGCCCGCGCAAATGCGGGCTTTTTTGTGGGCGGGATTTGATCAGGCGGCGTCGGGTGTATCAAAACCACGATGTTCGATCACGCGGAACACATCACTGACATCCTGCACCAGAATCCGCGCCGTGTTCGCCACGTTGTTCAGGTCACGCTCGGCGAAGTCCGGCAGGCTGGAGCAGGCCATCAGGTTGAGGTGTTCCAGGGCGGCGTTGAGGCGTTCGCGCAGGCAGGCGTGGAGGTCCGGCAGTGGGGCGTCGCTGTCGATCAGTAGGACGGGGTTGTCGGTAGCGTTTTCGGTGCAGGGGTAGAAGCGGCGGGGTGGTAGTTGGTTCTTCATGGCAAATCCTTAACTCGAGAGAAGAATGGCCACCGTTTGCTGCGAAACAAATAGGGTGGCAGTTGTGCGCGGGTTCGCAGACCGAGGAGTTAAGACCCGGCAGACCCGAAGGCCTCCCACGCACAACCGCCATAACAAAGATGGCCGTCGGCAAGAATACCGGGGCTGCTTTGACGGTTGTGGTTTTAACTCTGAAGGGCTGCGAAACCCTATCGCCGGTCAATGCCGGCGACGGGGCGAACTATATGCGGGGTATCGACTTGCCGCAACGGCCCTGTAGGACGCAGAACCCTTGTGGGAGCCGGGCTTGCCCGCGATGGCGGTGGGCCAGTCACCGAAAATGTTGCCTGATACAC